>CAYOPG010000060.1:0-13870 GCA_964405775.1 uncultured Lentisphaerales bacterium | reverse complement strand
TAACACATATAACAGAATGCCGTCTAGGCAAAGATCGATATTTCGGCGTAAATGGCGTAAATCTGTGATCATAAACCAGAAATGAAAAAAGCGGTTGCATGGTCAAGTTGGTTTATGATAGCATCGTACCCGTTTTTACGTAGCGAAGTTTTTTACACTCCCATCGTCTATCGGTTAGGACATAAGGTTTTCATCCTTAAAAGCGGGGTTCGATTCCCCGTGGGAGTGCCACTTTACCGGCGGCACTTTCATGTTGACTCACAAGGTCTTTCGTGCTAAATTGCCCGCTCGTTTCACCCGCTCGGGTGGCGGAATTGGCAGACGCGCTAGCTTGAGGGGCTAGTGGGAGCAATCTTATGCGGGTTCAAGTCCCGCCCCGAGCACCATTTTTAAAGGGAATCTGACCTGAAGTCGGGTTCCCTTTTTATTTACCGGCGAATTTTCACAAGCACTCGGGATGCGCCAAGGTTCTTGAAGCCAAGAAAATTCAGTAGCTTGCTAAATTTGAGAGTTGACAGATATTCAATTTTCTCGACTTTTATCCCAAGCTTTTTGCAAAGGTCGAAGAAGTCTCGTATGGTGCAAAGATGAATGTTGGGAGTATTGTACCACTCGTAAGGCAACTGCTTGGTTTTAGGCATCCTCCCGTAAACCAAAAGGCTTATGCGTATGCGCCACATCCCGAAGTTGGGGAAGCTCACCAGACCCACCGGAGCGATGCGAAGCAATTCGCGGAGGACTTTGTCCGGGTGCTTCATAACCTGAAGGCTTTCGCTAAGGACAGCGCAGTCAAAAGTGTCGTCTGGGATGTTTTTCAGGCCGGCATCGACGTCTGCCAGCATGGCATTGCAGCCATCGCGCATTACTTTTACCAGAGCTTCGCAGTCAATATCAACGCCTGTACGTCTTATCTCCGGGTGGCGGTTTGCGATTTGCCTAAGCAATGCTCCGTCGTAGCATGCCAAGTCAAGGACAGAGGAGATGTTCCCCGGTATCATTGAAATAAGTCTGGCATAGTCCGAGGCCTTCTCGGCAGTAACCTCTTCTGTTATATTCGATGGTTTGCGGGTCAAAAAATTCGATACCACTTCGACGAGCTCTTCAACATGTGTCAGAAAGGCGTCATGTCCAGCGGGTGCCGTAAGGCAGAAGTAAGACACGTCTTTTTTGCCTTTGAAGAGAGCCCTTGAGATTGCTTCGGACTGTTTCGGCAGAAACAGCCAGTCTCCGCTTAACGCCACGACAAGCGTGCGAGATTGTGTGCGAGACAGCGAGTCGGCAAGGGAGCCGAAGTCTGATTCCAGATCGTATTCGTCCATCGCGCGAGTGATGTGCAGGTATGAATTCGCATCAAATCGTTTTATGAACTTCTGCCCTTGGTAGTCGAGGTAAGACTCGACTTCGAACTTCTTTTGTTCGTCGATGTCGTTGTTTTCGGCGTTCTCCTGCATGCGAATGCGGCGTCCGAATTTCTCCCTCATCATTTCGCCTGACAGGTATGTTATGTGGGCTAGTTTTCGAGCCTGTGCGAGTCCGGTCCTTGGGGCGCCGTTTTCATAATAGTCGCCTTTGTTCCAGTTGGGGTCGTTAAGGATCAGGTCGCGTCCGACAATGTCGAATGCCAGCGCCTGAGTCGTCATGCTCGCGCCGGAAGCTATAACTCCGCACTTTTCCGCAAATCCGGGGAATCTGACCGAGAACTCCAATGCCTGCATTCCGCCGAAACTGCCGCCTATGACAGCGTGAATTTTTTTGAACCCCAGCTGTTCTAGCAGCATTTTGTGTACGGTCACGATATCGCCGACAGTGATGTTCGGGAATGACGAGCCATACGGGGTGCCCGTCGCGGGGTTTATGGACGAGGGGCCGGTAGTGCCGCTGCAACCTCCCAGTATGTTGGCGCAAATTACGTGGAACTCATCGGTGTCGATTCCGCCGCCGGGTTTTACCATGTTAGACCACCAGCCAGTGTCCTTGACGTCGCCTTCGTGGCGTCCGGCGACATGTGCGTCACCCGTGAGCGCATGGCAGATGAATACCACGTTGTCGCGCTCCGGCGACAGCGTGCCGCAAGTTTCGTATGCAACTTCTATTTCAGAAAAAGAGCAGCCCTTTTCCAGCTTTAGCCCTCCGTCCGGCAATGTCAGTTTTATTTTGTGCGTTTTTGTAATCATGGTCTGTAATAAGATTGTGATTATATTGTAACTTTATGCTTGTTGCAAGCCGTGAAATTATAATATAGAATGCACAATATTTCGTTGTTTAACGGCGTTTGAACACCAATGCCGTTGACGGCGGATATGGTTTTAGATGATGAATTTCAATATAATAATGCGGAGCTTTCCCAATATACTTCACCACATGTTCAAGGTTTGTATCGTTGCTGTGTCGGCAACTGTGTTTCTGATGTCAGGCGGGTGCAAGAGCACGAGTGACTGGCGGAAGGAGGCCGACGAACGTTCGGAGCATTACCTCAGCGCCGCGCAGCGGGTCGTTACAGGGCGTGAAGAGAAGCTTGTAATAGAGACGCCCGGCGACACCCTACGCCGGAGGTTGCTGCTGGATCAGAATCTTGAGGTGTTCAACGAGGCGTCTATGGGCATCCGGGACATGCCGGATTCCGAATATTGGAATGGGGACAAGCGTCTCAAGCCGGCTGACAAGGTCGACGTGGGGTTCGACACCACCAACGTGTTGCGTATAGGCCTCTCCGACGCGCTTAAAATAGCCGCAGCAAACAGCAGGGAATATCAGGCGAAAAAAGAATCGCTCTACATGACGGCGCTTGGTCTCGACCTAGAAAACCACGCTTTCAGGACTACCTTCTCGGGCATGCTTTCTGCGGCGATCAACAGCTCGGCTCCGGATGGCGACCGCGATACCGGTTACAATAATCAAATGAAGCTGGGGTCGGCCAAAAAGTTCGAAAATGGAACGCAAGTCTCCAGCTCTATCGCTGTCGATCTTGCCGGCATGTTGACCGGGGAGAGAGAGTCGGCGTGGGGGCTTGTGGCAGATGCGAGCGTGAAGATCCCGTTGCTTAGAGGGTCCGGCAAGCTCGTCAACATGGAGTCGCTAACACAAGCACAGCGCAATCTTGTTTACGCCGTGCGCGAGTTCGAGCAGTACAAACGTGAATTCATGGTGGGAATATCAAGCGACTACATGGGTGTGTTGCTTTCGAAGCGCACTTTGATGAACGAGGAGGACAACTATAGGCGCGTCATCGTTTCGACACGCCGTTCTAGCCGCATGGCTGATGCGGGGAGGCTGTCTAAGTCCGACTTCGACCAGTCGCGTCAGAGCGAACTTAACGCCAGAAACCGCTGGATCAGCGCGAGTCAGTCCTACGAAGGCGTGCAGGAGTCCTTCAAGATGAAGCTGGGACTCCCGCCTGACGCGCGCCTTGATCTTTCGGACGCGGCGTTGCTCGATCTTGAGAAGGAGGTGTCGCGGTTTGCAAAGACGGATATGGAGGCGTACGATGCAGGTGAGGCTGGCGTGGAGCCGGAGCTTGGCAAGCCGGAGTCTGTCGACGAAGGGGTGCTTAAAGATAGGGTGGATGCCGCGATACGCGTGGCGTTTGATAATAGGCCTGACTTTCGAACAAACATTGACAAGCTAGAGGACGCCCAGCGTAAAGTGCTTGTGGCTGAGGATGCGCTGCGTGCGGAGATAACGATCGGCGGCTCGGCGTCGGCAGGCGAGGGTGCGGGATCCGGGGCAGACGGCAACGGCGATTTCAAGTTGAACGAGGCGAGGCTTGGCGGGTTGCTTAACATCGACTTGCCTTTTGAACGCAGGTCGGAGAGGGATGCATACCGTAACAGCCTCATTAATTTAGAGGCGGCTGTGCGCGCGTATCAGGCTGAGGAGGATTCTCTTAAAGAGTCGGTGAGGCGAAACGTTCGACAACTACGGGAAAAACGCGAACAACTGAAAATTCAGTACACCGCCGTTTCTCTTGCGGAAAAGCGCGTCGCCAACAACGACCTGTTGCTACAATCTGGACGGGCAGAGATGCGAGACGTGCTGGATGCCCAGGCGGCGCTCGTCTCGGCTCAGAATTCGCTGTTCGGAGCCATCAAGGGATATCGTGATAACGAGATGCAACTGCTCAAAGAGCTGGGATTGCTCGATGTGACGGTAGATGGTGTGTGGAAAGAAGAAGGTCTGGATGATTACGGACTTCTCCAGACAGAGCCACAGGAATAGTCTGGCGCACTGGATTTAACTGAAACTGTATTTATAAACCAACAATGAGCGAAGACAAGAAAAAAGACAATTCTGCCGTTGACGAAGCCGTGGCCAGAGAGGCCGTGAAAGAGGCTGCCGTCATGAGAGATAGAGCGAGGGACAACCGCGGTTCAGCCAAAAAGCGGCGCATTATGATTTTAGCGGCTCTTGCTATTGCCGCAGGTTTGTATTTCTACTTTGGCGGAACCACAGAGGACGCCAATACAGGCGTGATTTTCACGAAGGTTGAAAAGGGGCCGCTTGTAATAAACATCACGGAGGCGGGATCGGTCAAGGCCAGCGACCAGATCATCATAAAAAGCGAGGTCGAGGGACGCCCTTCCATACTTTATGTCGTGCCTGAGGGCACTCGCGTCACAAAAGGGCAGCTTCTTGTGGAGCTCGACACCTCGGATCTTATCGAGAAGCGTGTCAGTCAGGATATCACAGTGCAGAACAGCGAGTCAGCGTTCATATCTGCCAAAGAGGAGCTTGAGATCGTGACAAACCAGTCCCAGTCCGATGTGGAGCTAGCCGAACTTAAATTAAGATTCGCAAAAGAGGATCTTGAGAAATACCGCGAAGGCGAATACCCCAACAAGCTAAACGACGCGCAGGGCAGTGTCACGCTCGCGCAGGAGGAGTTGGAGCGGGCCCGTGACAAATATGACTGGTCTCAGAAGCTTTTTGATGAGGATTATCTTTCCGAGACCGAGCTTCGTAGCGACGAGTTGTCTTGGAAGCGTTCAGAGTTGAGCTTGAAGACGGCAGAGAGCAACCTCGACCTCCTGGAGCGGTACACCTATAAGCGCGACATTGCGCAGCTCGAGAGCGATGTGCGCCAAAACGAGATGGCGCTGGAGCGCACAAAACGCAAGGCTAATTCCGATGTGGTAAGCGCGCAGGCCAGGTTGCGCGCCAGGGAGCAGGAGTACAATTTGCAGAAAGAGCGCCTTGACAAATACGACGAGCAAATCGCCAAGGCCAAGATCACCGCGCCAGAGGCGGGTCTGGTGATTTACGCGACTAGCACGCAAAACCGCCGTTGGAACCAGGAGCCGCTTGCTGAAGGGCAGCAGGTTTACGAGAGGCAGGAATTAATATACCTGCCCGTGGGGGACGCTTTCGTGGCGGAGGTTGAAGTGCATGAGAGCAATCTCAGGAAGATATATCCCGGACTTCCTGCGCGAATACGCGTAGACGCACTCGCGGGCAAGGTGTTCAACGGCGTCATTTCGCAGATTTCGCCGCTACCAGATGCCCAGAGGATGTGGTCGAACCCCGACTTGAAAGTTTACAAGACGCTGATCAACATAGACAATGGCGGGGATGTCCTCAAATCCGGCATGAACTGCCAAGCCGAGATCATCGTGGAGCAGTATTCTGACGCGATGTACCTGCCTGTTCAGAGCGTAGTGCGGGTTGATAAAAAACCCACGGTTTGGGTGAAGACCGAGAGCGGCACCGAGATGCGCGAAGTGCAGATCGGGCTAGACAACAACCAGTTTGTGCACATATTGGGCGGTGTAGAGCCTGGTCAGGAGGTAATGCTTACACCACCGCTCGCAGGTTCCGTTTCGGATCATGTGCGTGAAATCTTGGAAGCAGTGGAAATCCCGACAAAGGAAGAGGCAGCCAAGGCTGCGGAGCGCCGTACCGATTCGCTCCGCGATGGCGACTCCGGGACGCTCACCGTCAATGCGGGTGAAGGCCAGCCGCAGGCGGGTAACGAGACACCTGCCGGCGGAGCCACACGTAGGAGACCCCGCGGCGGTTCAGGCGCGGGTGTCGCGGGCGGCAGTGGCGCAGGTGGGGCGGTTCCGCAGCAGTGAAGAAGGGAGATGGCAGTTTGATGCGGAATAACGACAAAGCCGAATACCCCGTAATCTTCGAAAATTTGTATAAGATCTACAAAATGGGCGACGAGGAAGTGAGGGCTCTCGACGGCGTCACCGCCCGTTTTGAGAAAGGAAGCTTTTGGGCGATAATGGGCGCCAGCGGTTCGGGAAAAAGCACCATGCTCAACATTCTCGGGTGTCTGGACAGACCGACGTCCGGATCGTATTTTCTGGACGGGCATGATGTGAGCGCGCTCGACGATGATTCACTCAGCGAGATGCGGCTCAAATACATAGGGTTTATATTTCAGAGCTTCAATCTTATCCCGCAACTGACAGTGTCCGAGAATATCGCTCTGCCGCTTTACTACCAAGGGGTGGACGAAGGCAGAAGCGAGGAGATTGCCGCGCGTTTTGCGTCTGTGGTGGGGCTTGAACACCGATTGCGGCACAAGCCTTCGGAGCTCTCGGGCGGCCAGCAGCAGAGAGTGGCCATCGCTCGAGCGCTTGCCACCGACCCCGTGTTGCTGCTGGCGGACGAGCCGACCGGCAACCTTGACAGTCAGACCAGCATTGAAATAATGGAAATGTTGGTGGGCATGAACAAGCTCGGTAAAACCGTCATCATGGTCACGCACGAGGCGAGCATCGCAGATTACGCGCAGCATCGGATCGTCATGAAGGACGGCCGTATAGACCAGATGGAGTGATATTTTGAAATTTTCCCGTTCCAGACTAAACCGCGATTTCAAGCTCGGTCTCAAAAACCTGATGCTACATAAACTGCGCTCACTGCTGACGATGTTGGGGCTTGTTTTCGGCGTGGGCAGCGTCATCGCCATGCTCGCTATAGGCGAGGGGGCAAGCGCCGAGGCTATGGACCAGATCCGCAAGTTAGGCAGCCGCAACATAATAATAACGGCTCAGAAGGCCACCGAAGAGTCTGCCTCGACCCAGGACAACGTGAGGATGAGCATATACGGTCTGCTGTACGAAGACGCAGATCGTATCTCAAGCACTATTCCCACTGTCAAGGCCGTTGTTCCCGTAAAATCAATGCAACAACCGGCACGTTACGGCAAGCAGGAGCTTGACTTGCGTGTCGTTGGCACAACAGAGGAATGGTTTGAGCTAGTGGAACGCGATGTGATCGCGGGGCGGGTACTCTCAAAGCGCGATATCAAAGATGTGGCTTCCGTGGCGGTTTTGACAGAATATGGAGCCCGTCGGCTGTTAGCCACAGCGACTGCCATCGGAACTGGCATCCGCATCGGAGGCAACACTTATGAAGTGGTAGGCATAGTTAAGAGCGAAACTTCAACGGATGGATCGATGCAGACGCCTGACCAGATGATTGACGTTTACATACCGCTCAGCACAGCGAAAGAGCATTACGGAGATGTCTTCTTTCAGCGCAAGCAAGGCACTAACATCCGTGAGATGGTTGAGCTCCACCAGATAATCGTATACGTTGATGAAGAGCGAAATGTCGAGGGCACCGCGGCCGCCATAGAGCGTCTGCTGGAGTTGTACCACAAGAAACGTGATTACTCCCTAAGCGTACCTCTTGCGTTGTTGCGTCAGGCAGAGGCGACACAGCGAACGTTTTCAATCGTGCTTGGTTCGATTGCGGGCATAAGCTTGCTGGTAGGCGGTATCGGCATTATGAACATAATGCTCGCTACTGTGACGGAAAGAACTCGCGAAATCGGAATCCGCCGGGCAATAGGCGCGCACCGCAACCAGATAGTGTCGCAGTTCCTGATCGAGACGCTTGTGCTCTCGCTCGGCGGCGGCCTGATCGGCATTTTCGTAGGCGTGATGATTCCGTGGCTCGTGACCATGTTCGCTGGCATGCCGACCATCGTAACTATCCCCAGCATCGTACTGGCACTTGGAATCAGCGTTACCGTCGGGATCGTTTTCGGAATATACCCCGCAATTCGGGCTTCCAAACTCGATCCAATAGAGGCGCTCAGGCACGAGTAAGTCAAAACACGCAGTTCCGCGGTTCGCGATTTGAAAAAATTTATGGGTTGACTTCCCGGCCAGAAAATGGCATATTTTCGACTCCTTCAACGCATAGGTGGGTTACCCAAGTGGCCAACGGGGGCAGACTGTAAATCTGCTGGCAATGCCTTCCAACGTTCGAATCGTTGACCCACCACCATTTTCACAGGAAACGCAATGAAGCCGCGGCGCGCTGCGGATATATGTAAAAGTGGAATCTTCATTACTTAAACCCTTCAAGATCGCCCTGTTCTCGATTCTGGGTCTTGTAGCGGCAGTTGCTGTTGTTAAGTTGTTCACGCCCCTTGTCAAGGAGCGCTCACGGCTTGTGAGCGAGCGTGACTTGCTGAAGCTGGATAATGAGTACTACATGAACGAGATATCTGAGGCGCGCCGCAAGCAAGAGAATTTCTCAAACGACCCCGAGTACGCTGTGTTGGTAGCACGTCGCGAGGGTTACACCTTTGTTCCGGCCGATGTCAAATATGTGTTTAATTTCGACAATCCGTCAGGCTCTTTGGGGAACATAATCACAAACCAGGCGTTAAAAACGCGTTAGTGTCTGCGACTCTTTCGCGGGATCTGCTGTTTTGAAAGTTATTATACTTCAGCATCCTTACGAGAGGCCTCTGAACGCGCGAAGGCGGCGAGCGCTATGATTACAAAGCAAATTGCCGCCGTGTTCCAGATTATGCCAATCCAAGAGATGTAAGGGCGAAGGATCACTTCTGATTCTCCGGAATCTACCGGGACGCATAGAAAAATTCCGTTTGCTTTGTATAGCGGGGCTTCTTTGCCGTTCACAGTTGCGATGAGGGGCATGGGACGCATTAGGTTTTCCCGGATTAGCAGCATGCCCGGCTCGTCTGAGACAGCTTGGGCGATGGCGTAATTACCTTTGGATTCCGAAGGAGCCTTGACCCACTTGCCCGGCGTGTAAATCCGGTCGGTCGGAAAATCCTCTATTCCCTTGCCGGTGACAACGATCTGTTTGTCCATATCGAATCCAGGTTCTGCGATGACGTCAATAGCCGAATCGGCGTCCTGAGCTGCGCGCCATCCGTAGTATACCGCAACCGGCGGTACCATGCCGGCAGGCTTTACGGCTACCGCCATAGGCTGCCGAGGGTCACGCGGCGCGGTTAGGCGAAGAGCGCCATCTAAGTCGTATGCACCCGTTACAGTTCCAACGTCTTTTGGCAATCCCATGGCCATTTGGGGCTGCATGAATATAGCCGCCGCACCCCATAGTTTCCAGTGCTTAATTACGGAGTTTTGGTCTTTGTTAAGCGCCACAAACGCCTTGACGCGCCATGAGTCAGGCCCCTCGCCGGGGAGTGGGTCCATTGAACCCACTCCCGCGGCGCCCAGCGTTTCTATGAATGGGTAGGTGACGGGTTGTCCTGTAAGCCGCAAGTAAGACAGCGTGAGGCCGTCAGGCGCAGCACCTCCAGTGATTGCATCGTAGGCAGGGCTTTTGGCATGGGCGTAAGTTTTGTCGATGGGTACCACGAAACGTCTCCCTACATTGGCCATATCGAGAATCACCGTAGCGCAGAGAAGTGCCACGACGGCATACGAAGTGAAGCGTCGCTTGTCTTTGGCGGCAAAAGACACCATCCCGATTGCGGCTGCTGTGATTGCTAAAATCCAAGCGCTGCGCATGAAACCGCCAGTGTAGAGTTTTGCGAGGTTTTCCTGCGGCTGACCAGCAGGCAATCCCAGCAGAGTCCAAAGTTGACTGTGCGCTGCCGGTTCAAATGTAAAAGCTGAAATTATACTCCCCACGGCTCCGGCAATACATAGAAGCATCGTAAATTTGCCTGCAAGTTTTAGGCGCTTTTCGGTTCCGGGTATCGGTTGTTTAAGGAGTCTGGCTATACCGATAGCGAATAGGACGGATACGGCAATTTCTGTCAGATGGACGAATTTCAGCGGTCCCCGGATTTTGTCCATGAACGGCAAGGCGTAGAAAAGACGATAGAGAGGCGCATAGCGGCCGAGCGCCAGAAGAACGGATATGACGGCTACCGCGCCCCAGAAAAAGGTGATTCCCAGTGAATTTTCATCGGCGGGATCTTCGGGATGTTCAGCGTCCGGTGCGCCGTTCCCGCGTTTTCGGGAGGCGAGCGTAATGGCCACTATAAGTGCGAACAGTGCGAGTGCGCACTGAGTTGCGCCAAGATATATGGTATGCTGACGATAGTTTGGAAGGCCCTGTTTAGTATCATCCCAGCCTAATGTCTGCCCGATTCGCCCCCAGTACGGCAGGTCGCGGTTAAATGAGTCCAGTCCACGAATGCAAGGGGCGAAAAACTCCGCCATGTCTTCTGGCGGCAGGCTCCAATTTGTAGCGAAGATCCATTGTGCCTCCTTTTCTTCTTTCACCTGAGCCGGGGTTTTGGCTGCAGTCGCAGACGGGGTGCCGCCGGAGGGTGCAACACTCTGTGTTAAGCTTTCTATCTGCTTTTCGCGCCCCGCCAGTGCCACGTTGAACACATTTTGCACAGTCCGGTAGCCGAGTACGACGAATACTGCGGTCATGACGGCGATGCCAAAGAGGTGTTTCCTCCAATAGGTAGCGGCGTATTTTTTTAAACCGAGTCGGCGTGTTGTCTGTATCAGGCGGAAGAGTGCATAAGATGCCAGAAGCATCATAACCATCAGGAAGACGTCTGGCTGGACTGCGATTCCAACCAGAGCACAGATTGCCAGCAGGGCGAAATGGAACCACCTCGGCCGCGTTAGCGCTCTTTCGAATAGGGCGAACATCAGCACGACGTTTGGCATCATTATGAAATAGCCGCGGTGACCTGCATTGAAAAGGGTGAAATGGTATCCCGAAAATGCCATAGCCATTCCGCCCGCAAAGCAGGCAGCGGCGGGCAACCCGATGGTGTGGAGATAAGCGCCCATGGAGAGGGCGAGCAAAGCTGTCGAGAGGATGAAGCTAAGTTCATGGTATGCCGGAGGGGGCAGCACCTTGAGAAAATCGTCGTGTGTAACAATAGTGGCTGTCCCGTTCATCCATGGCAGCATGCGTCTCAACAAGCTTGTTATCCCGAATGACGGTGCGGCGTCGGGCGCCTGCATTTCAGAATAATAGGGGAGCACTTCTATGAAGACCACAGCGCTCACAATGAATGCAGTAAAAAAAAGAACGACAGGCCAAAAGCGTTTTAGTTTCATTTGGGTTTATGTTATTATTATGGGATCTGCTAATCTGCCCAAGTCTAGCAGAAGAGCGTTGGTTTTACAAATCAGGAATCGAGTGGAAAATCGTTGTGATTAAGACCACAAGCACTGCCTACATTTGTATGCACGTGCCTAATTTTGTATGCATCTTGTTGAAAGTCAATGGTTTAATCCAAAAAAACATTGAAAATTGCAGCTTGAAATCTCCTGTGGGAAGATGTAACATGAGAGCCTTTCTTCTTTTCAGGTTTATTCCTAACGGTTTTTAGCGTTCAGGCCTGACTGTTTTTTCATAGTACGTTTGAGGTTATTTTGACATGGAAAGTGCAATGCCTTCGGGATGTGAACAGGGAAGGGTATTGACCTGGCGTTCCCTCTTATTCGGGACTTTGGGCGTCCTTCTGATGTCCGGGCTGGCTGGTTATCACGATCAGGTGCTTGGAGGTACTCTGATGATCGGCAACCACATACCCGCTGGCGCTTTTTCTTACTTTATCATTCTTGGTCTGGGCTGGAATGGTCTATGGGGCTTGCTGGACAGGCTTTTCAAAGCTGGTGGCAGGGTGCGTCGGGCAATGTCGATATCGTCGCGCGAGCTTATCCTAGTAATGGTTGTGACGCTTGTGGCGTGTTTCCCGCCTACTTCGGGGTTGTTCCGTTATTTCCATCGCATGCTGATGCAGCCCTGGTATTTCCTAAGCAAGCATGCCGACTGGCAGAAATACGATTTGCTCTCTGAACATCTTCGCCCGGAGCTTTTCCCTGCACCGTGGTTGGGCAAGGGAGTTGGGTCTGTTCCGGAGGCCGAATACAGGCGGGTTTACACCGATTTTTTCACAGGACTTGCGCGTGGGTCGGAGACCACCCCTCTCTGGGAACTGCCTCTGGATGCTTGGGTGCCTCCGTTAATGATATGGGGCCCACTTATCCTTCTGATGGTACTGGCGATGATTTCGCTGCAGTTCCTGCTACACAGGCAGTGGGCCGTTCACGAACAACTTAGCTACCCTGTGGCTCAAGTGGCCAGCAATTTTTGCGATATGAAAGGAAGCGGCGGGCGAGGGGTGCCGGATATTTTCAAGAATCGTCTTTTCTGGTGGGGCTTCGTCCCCGTATTCTTGCTTCTGCTAATTGAGTATCTGGCTATAAGATATCCAAGCTCTGTCCCTTCAATCGCGGAGTCAATGCCAGACTTCAAGAGGTGGACATTGCCTGTGACAACGAAGATCCCTATTTTGCGCAATGTGCCGGACGTTTGGTGCCTGAACACGCAGACAATATATTTTACAATCGTGGGTCTTTCGTTTTTTGTAAGTTCAGAGGTAAGTCTTACACTGGGACTCGCCCCGATCCTGTTGGCCATTTTCGGCTCGTTCTACTTTCTGGGGACTGGTACTGCACTGCAATCGTCAAGCATCATAACCAGTCGCGCAGGCGCGTACGTGGGGTTTGCGATAGTGCTATTCTATACAGGACGCCATTATTATCTGAGCGTACTAGGGAGAGCAATCGGTATCAAGCGAAAGAAGAAAAACCGGGAAGACGGCGACGAGCACGACTGGGGCGACGACGTTTCCGTGCTCGCGGCTCGGGTGCTGATCCTGTCTTTCATCGGTTTTACGATTGTGCTCTCATGGATGTGCCAATCGTGGGTAATCGCCATTTTCTACAGCCTCATGCTTATGATCCTGTATCTGGTGATCTCAAGAATAGTCTGCGAAAGCGGAATCCCCTTCGTTCAATGCAACTGGGAGCCAGCCCCGATCCTGCTCAAGCTTCTGGGGCCGGCCGCATTTGGACCCAAACCAATGACTTTCTCGCTTTGGAGCACTGGCATACTTGCGCAAGATCCTAGAGAGTCGCTTATGCCGTATGTGGCAACCGGTATTAAGCTCTCTGACGATGCAGGGCTGAAGCTCAAGCGTGTTTTCTATATAGTGGTTGCGGCTGTGGTAGTTGCACTGGTGGTTGCGTTTCTTAGCTCTACTTATTCGCTTTACAACTACAAATCCACATCCGATGGCTGGGCCGCGGTGACCATTCCGCAACAATACCTCAATCAGGCTGCCATGCATATGAGCACAATGGACGCAGTGGGCGTTCTTAAGGCGAGCGAGGCCGCAAGCCCTCTGCAGCGACTCAAGCTTATAGACGGGTCTCCAATTGACACACGGTATTTCTTCTACGGGGCGGCCGCTGTTCTGGTGTGCACGATGCTCCGTTTCCGTTTCACAAAATTTCCTTTGCATCCCATTCTGTTCCTTATGGTTAGCACTTATCCCATATCAGGCACGTGGGGGTCGTTTTTGCTTGGGTGGTTCATAAAGACACTCGTCGTAAAATTCGGCGGTGGCGGGGTATACAACAAAATGAAGCCACTCTTTGTAGGAGTCATCGTCGGCGAACTTGTGATGGTTGGTATGACTTTGTTAATCGACTTCATCTACTTCTTCTGGTTCGGAACTCCCGTCCCGGTCAAGTACACCATAATGCCCGGGTGATCGCGGGCGTTGTTCCATTGGCTTTAATTTCGGAATTGTAATATGAGCGGCATCGCAAGAGAATACCGGGAAATAGACGTAAAAAAACAG
>CAYOPG010000059.1:0-13978 GCA_964405775.1 uncultured Lentisphaerales bacterium | reverse complement strand
AGAAAATAAGCACCCATCGGTCCTACCACGGCTGGCCAACCTTAACGCGACTGGCCTCCGATGGTTGCGGTGGACTCCGTACGCTTGCACGGCAAAATATGGATGACGGAGAACGACACGCGCACTTTCCTGACACGGTTCCTGATCGATGTCGCGCCCGAGCTTTGTCCCAAAGGCCCGGAAGGCAAGTACTATCAAGGAGGCCTCTGGGCGGGGCCTGAGACTCTTGAAATTTCTGTAGCACTCATGCGCAACAATACCGCCAGAATGCTCACGCATGGCTATGGCGGCTGGTGGTTCGACATGTGGGGAGGCTGGTATTCGCATCCCGCGCTCCTGGAGGAAATACGCGCGGCTCAAAATCTTTGGTTCGAGAATATCAAACCCTCCGATCCAAGTCGGGTTCCTCCAGATTCGATTTGCGTGGTCGTGGACGAACACACCGTGGAACTCGATGCTTCTTTCGGAGCTCTTTATTCGCCGATGATCGGGAATCTGACCGCGCTTGGGCATTGCGGCCGCCCGTATGTGATATATCTGCGTGAAGATTTGCAGAAACTCGACCTGTCGGAGGCTCCGTTCATCTGGCTCCTTGGCTTAACCAGCCTAACGGAGGCGGAACAGGAGTTGACCGGAAATTTCATGGCTAACGACGGCGTTGTCATGCACACTGATACGGAGAGCACCCGCCTCATGCGGCGTTGCGATTGCGAAGCAGGAGCGGAAACTTTCTTGGAATTCGACCACTTGCGGCTGACTGAAGAGGAATTGCGCGAGGTGCTAGACAAAGCTGCAGTCCACTGCTTTGTTTCTTCCGGAGACATATTCTACATCGGTCGCGGCTATGTTGCTATCCACGCCGCTACCGAAGGCGTAAAGCGCATCGACATTCCAGGGGTGTCCAAGTTGAGTCAAGTTCTTCCGACAGCAGAAGCCGAAGTTCCGGCTGAATTCTTCATGAACCTACACGAAACCCGTGTTTTCCGAATGGACTGAAGACAGGCCTATTATAGAACAAGGTTGTAGTGGAGTGGGGGCTATGGTTGTTTGACTTCTCAGGGGCTTTTAAGTAACATTACGTCCGACATTGGGGGAATTGTGCCTTCTGCTCAGTTCTGCTCTGGATTTTTTGATTTTCAACAACGTATTTGGTGCATAACAAAACAAAGGAAAAACTAAAATGAGCGATAAAGTTTGCTGGGGTATTTTGGGCGCAGGCGCGATTGCCAACGCGTTTGCTGATGGCGTGATCCGTTCCGAAACTGGCAGGTTGGTGGCCGTGGGGTCGCGTTCACAGGAGAAGGCCGATGCCTTCGCAGAAAAATGGGGCGGAATGCGCGCGCATGGTAGCTACGAGGCTCTGCTTGCGGATCCCGAGGTTCAGGCTGTATATGTCGCAACGCCTCACCCGATGCACCCTGAATGGACAATCAAGGCAGCAGAGGCCGGCAAACATGTTCTTGTCGAGAAGCCGATGGCTATCAATTCGTATCTTGTTCAGACGATGTTGGAGGCCGCCTACGAAAACAAGGTGTTCCTCATGGAAGCGTATATGTACCGTTGCCACCCGCAGACAGCAAAACTCGTTGAGCTACTCCGCGACAAAGTGATCGGCGAAGTCGCCGTGATTGAGGGGTCGTTTTCGTTCCAATCAGGATTCTCCCCCACATCGCGCCTATGGAGCAACGAACTTGGCGGTGGCGGAATCCTCGACGTAGGCGGATATCCCGTTTCTATAACACGTTTGATCGCGGGCGCAGCAGTGGGCGAGCCTTTTGCCGACCCAATTTCCGTGACAGGTTCCGGCACTCTCCATGAGGAGACGGGCGTTGACCGCTGGGCAGTAGGCACCATGAAGTTCGCCAGCGGCATCGTCGGCACCATCAGGACAGGAGTAGCCATCAATACGGAAACCTGTGTTAAGATCTTTGGCACTGCCGGCAGCATAGTGGTGCCGGATCCATTCGTGTGTTCCCGCAAGGGGGAGCAGAACGGAAAGATCATCGTTCGCCGCAAAGGGCAGCCGGATGAGACTATAGACATAGCCTCCGGAGTCACAAGTTACGTTTACGAGGCCGATGCCTGCGGCCGCGCCATACTTGCCGGTCGCTTCGAGGCGGAGTCTCCCGCCATGACGTGGGCGGATTCGCTCGGCAACCTGCGCGCTCAGGACGCTTGGCGAGCCGCCATCGGGCTCGCCTACAATAGCGAAAAGCCGGAGGCGCTAGGTGCTCTCACTCCCGCCAACCGCCCGCTTAAGCGCAAGGCTCTGGCTCCCGCACCCAGCGTAATGCTGCCGGGTCTGGACAAGCCGATGTCGCGCCTCGTGATGGGTGTGGACAATCAGGATACAATGCCACACGCCGCCGCCATCTTCGATGATTATTTCATGCGCGGTGGAAACGTGTTTGACACAGCTTTCGGCTACGGGCGCGTCCGTTCGCAGCTTCTCGGGCAATGGATCAAGCAGCGTGGAGTGCGTGACGATGTCGTTATCATCGCGAAAGGCGGACATACGCCCCACTGCAACCCGGCGGCGATCGTAACGCAGCTTAACGAGCAACTTAATTGGCTCGGCGTGGATTCCGTTGAAATATATATGATGCACCGCGACAATCTTGACATTCCAGTGGGGAAATTCATAGATACACTCAACGACCTTGTAAAAGCCGGCAAGATTAAAATATTCGGAGGCAGCAACTGGTCGA
Source organism: uncultured Lentisphaerales bacterium (assembly GCA_964405775.1). Classification (GTDB taxonomy): domain Bacteria; phylum Verrucomicrobiota; class Kiritimatiellia; order RFP12; family UBA3636; genus JAAZFF01. The sequence continues at coordinate 11,270 of CAYOPG010000059.1, read as the reverse complement.
TTGACCGTGTCCGCAAGGCGAACGCCTACGCCAAGCGCAAGGGGTTGCAGGGCTTCTCGGTGCTGTCGAACAACCTTTCGCTCGCCGAGATGGTCAAACCAGTATGGGGCGGATGCCTGCATGTGCATGATGCCGCCGACCGGGCGTACCTTAGACGCACGCAGATCGCGCTTCTGCCGTGGTCAAGTCAGGCGCGTGGGTTCTTCGTGCCTTCACGCGCTCGCCCCGATCTCCAGCAGGATGCCTCTCTCGTGAATAGCTGGTATTCCGAGGACAACTTCGAGCGCCAGGAGCGCGCTATCGAAATGGCTCAAAAGAAGAACTGCGAGCCGATCAACATTGCTCTTGCCTGGGTTCTTAATCAGAAGTTCCCTGTCTTCCCGCTGATTGGCCCCCGCCAGATATCAGAGACGCGGTCGTGCTTCTCGGCACTGGATGTCAAGCTCAGCGATCGCGACTGCAAATACCTTAACCTCGAAATATGATATTGAAGCCGCCGCCGCAGTTTTGCATGGAGATTGTGCCGCCTCCTTCTGTGCTGATTTTCTTCGGTGCGACTGGTGACCTGTTCGAACGCAAGCTGCTCCCGGCGCTATTCCAACTGCACAAGACATCGCTTATGCACTCCACGACCCGTATCGTGGGGTGCGGGCGAACACCAAAAACAGACGAGGAGTTCCGGCAGTTTATAGACGGACATCTCCCCGCTGGTGCAGACCGTGCGGTGCGTGATTCGTTTATCGAGCGCATAGCATATTGCGTTGTGGATCCGAGCGAACCGGCTTCGTTTGAACGTCTCAAAGCGATGCTGGATGCATACGACGCGCTCGATACGCCAGTTCCGTTCATACGCCTTTACTATCTTGCAGTGCCTCCTGCCGCAACCAAGCCTATCATCGAGAAGCTTTCAGTGTTTGGTCTTCTAGACGAGGACGATCACGAGGCAGGAGCAAACCACATGCTGATAGAAAAGCCTTTCGGTTCGGATACGAAGTCGGCAGCCGAGCTCGACTCGTTCCTGATGGGGCACGCGGTCGAACACCAGTTCTTCCGCATCGACCATTATCTGGGCAAGGACACGGTTCAGAATATCTTGGTAATGCGGTTTGCGAACATACTGTGCGAACCAGTATGGAATTCCGAATACATAGACCACGTGCAGATCACCGCCGCCGAGACGCTTGGCATCGGGAATAGGGCTGGGTACTATGACAATGCCGGCGCAGTCCGCGACATGTTCCAGAACCACCTCCTCGAAATTCTGGCTTTCGCCGCGATGGACAGCCCCGGTGATTTCGGCGCCGAGTCCATCCAACGCGCAAAGCTCGACCTCTTCAACGCGATACGGCCGTTCTCACGCGACGAAGTGGGCTCGTGCATCGTCCGTGGGCAATACAAAGACTACCGGCTGGAAAAAGGCGTTGCCCCAAACTCTGACACGGAGACGTACGCCGCAGCCAAGCTGTGGATAGACACTCCGCGCTGGCAGGGCGTGCCGTTCTATTTGCGCTCCGGCAAACGGCTCTCGTCAGCGGTCACTACGGTCACTTTGGTGTTCAAACCTGTAGCTCAATCAGGTTTTGGGGCAGCTGCTCCAAACCGGTTGACGTTGCGTATACAGCCGGACGAGGGCATGTGCCTATACCTGCATGCGAAGACCCCCGGGCCAAAGTACTGCATAGGGGAACTGCCGCTTTCATTCAAATACTCGGATCTTGGCGACGTCTCGTCCGCACCTAGCGGTTACGCGCGCCTATTGCTGGATGCCATGTTGCACGACCACACGCTTTTCGTTCGCCGCGAAAGCATTGCATCGTCATGGCGGCTTTTCACACCTGTTCTCGAGAGTTGGGCAAACGACCCCCAAGCCTGTCCGCTCTTCCCATACGAGCCCGGCTCCAACGGGCCTGCCGCCGCCGATGAACTGCTCTGGCGTGACGGGCGCAGCTGGGAGCCGTTCTAGACGTCATCCGGCCGAGTCTTGAAAGAACGAAATGACAGACCTCTCGAAATTACTTAATGCCGAACAACTGGAAGCGGCCACCGCGCCTGATGGCCCGTTGCTGATCCTTGCCGCTGCAGGCACCGGCAAGACGCGTACACTCGTGTACCGCGTCGTGCACTTGATTGAACGTGGCGTGCCTGCGCATGAAATCATGCTCCTCACTTTCACAAACCGCGCGGCAAGAGAGATGCTGGACCGCGCCGAAGCCGCCACTAACGGAGTCATATCGGGTCTTTGGGGCGGCACTTTCCACCATGTGGCGAACCGGATCCTGCGCAAGTTCGCGCCGCGCGTTGGCTTCAGGCGTGATTTCGCAATTCTCGATGCCGAGGACCAGAAATCCGTGATGGGCGCCTGCATAAAGGTCTTCGGCTTCAAGTCAAAAGAATTCACACGCCGCGAAGCCGTCCTGAGTCTGGTGAGCGGCGCCGCAAACCGCGGCGTCGAACTTGCCGGCTACATCGAGGACAAAGCCGACGCAATGGAGGTGCCAGCCGAGCAGATAATACAAGTGGCGAACGCGTATTCCGACCGCAAGAACGAGATGGGTGCAATGGATTTCGACGACCTGCTGGTGAAATCCCTTCACCTCCTTAGGTATGACCCCGAAGTACGCACCTACTACCAGGAAAGCTTCAAGCACATACTCGTTGATGAATATCAGGACACCAACACTCTGCAGTCGGAATTCGTAGACATACTTGCTGCGGGGTACCGAAACCTCTCTGTAGTCGGAGATGATTTCCAGTGCATCTATTCATGGCGCGGTTCTAACTACGAAAACATCATGAATTTCCCGGAGCGCTACCCTGATGCTCGCATAGTAAAGCTAGAGCAGAACTACCGCAGTCGTCCCGAGATACTGCGTGTTGCAAACGAGAGCATCAAACACAACGAAAAGCAGTTCAAAAAAACGCTTCGTCCCACTCGTACTTCAAATGGAGCGAAGCCGGTTGTGTACGATGTGTATTCTGACCGCGAGCAATCCGACCGTGCCCTGGAGGCGATCAACTCCGCCGTAGCCGCCGGCTATACATACGACGACATTGCCGTGCTGTACAGAGCCCATTTCCATGCGCTGGACATCGAGCTTAGCCTGAATCGGGCACAAATCCCTTATGCAATCACATCAGGACTCGGTTTTTTCGAGCAGGCGCATATAAAAGACGTCTTGAGCCTGATCCGGCTCTCGGTGTTTCCTTCGGAGTTTATCTCTTTCTCGCGTATCATGTCGCTCCTTCCCGGAGTTGGCTCTGCTACTGTCGAACGCGTATGGAAGAAGCTAGGCAGTGTGTATGAAGCCGGCAAGAGCGAACACCGTGAAAACCTGCTGGCACTTCTACCCGCAAAGGCGGTTGGAGATTGGAAACCAGTTGGCGATGCGCTTGGCAAGTTTGTCGAGGACAACTCCAGAAATATCCCGGGAGCGGTCTCAGATCTCGTAAACAGCTTTTACTCTTCGTTTTACAACAAATATCTGGAACGCCAGTACGAAAACGCGAAAGAACGCCATGACGACATCATGGGACTCGTGGGCGACATTCAACGCAACCCCGATATACGCGAGTATCTCTCCAACATCGCACTCCTGACAAATGTCGACCGAGAGGGGGATAGAAAAAAAGATCCAAACGACAATAGGCCGCGTGTTCTTCTAAGCACAGTCCATCAGGCAAAAGGCCTCGAATGGCCGGTGGTTATCATCATCTGGCTTGTCGAAGGCATGTTTCCTTCTCCGCGCGCGATCGAGGAGGATCCAACCGGCGCCGAAGAACGCCGTCTTTTCTACGTTGCGGCTACCCGCGCAAAGGATCGCCTGCACCTTATGGTGCCTCGCAAACGTTATATGTACGATCGCGGACAGATCGACTGTCTCCCTTCTCGCTTCCTTCGCGAGCTCCCTGACGGACTCGTCGACGAAGTCAAAAGCACCTACGGCTACCCGCAATATATGCGTGGTCCGGCTTTCTCTTACCGCGGCATAAACCGCGGATTTATACGCGAATGATTGACCATGACTGAATCCAACAAGATTAAACCGATTGAACGCGAGATAGAAAAACGCGTCCTCGTCCTGGACGGCGCCACCGGCACGATGATACAGCGCCTCGAACTAAATGAAGCAGATTTCCGCGGCGAAAGATTTCGTGATCATCCTTCCACACTCAAAGGCAACAACGACATACTCTGCCTCACCCGTCCGGACGCCGTCGCTTCTATACACCGCCTGTACCTCGAAGCCGGCGCGGATCTAATCTCGACCAATTCTTTCAACGCAAACGCAATCTCGCAGCAGGACTACGGCACCTCACATCTGGTTTATGAAATCAACAAGACCGCCGCGCAGATAGCAAAAGGCGAGGCCGCCGCTGCGGCTGTTGCTGGACGACCCCGCTTCGTCTGCGGCAGCATAGGCCCCACCGGTAAAACGGCTTCGATACCAGTAAATGCCGCCGACCCTGCAGAGCGCTCTGTGACTTTCGATGAACTCGCCAACGCGTACCGTGAACAAGTGCGCGGACTGCTCGATGGCGGCGCGGACGTGCTGCTCGTTGAAACTGTCTTCGATTCCCTCAACGCTAAGGCCGCGATATACGCGATTTCTTTGGAGTTCGATGCTCGTGGCGACTACGTCCCCGTTATGCTCTCGGCATCCGTTTCTGGAGCGGGAGCGCGTCTTCTGACAGGGCAGACTGCGGAAGATTTCATTTCTGCCGTGTCCCACGCGCCGCACTTGCTTACAATAGGCCTCAACTGTGGACTCGGCGCCGCCCAACTTGTCCCTGTGATCAAGCGCCTGCGCTCCGTCTCGCCCGCGCGGCTCAGTTTACACCCCAACGCAGGACTACCCGACAGCTTTGGCAACTACGTCCAGACGGGCGCCGCGATGCGGGCTGAGCTAGAGCCGTTGTTAAGTGAAGGCGCCGTTTCCATTATCGGTGGTTGCTGCGGAACGACTCCGGAACATATTGGAGAAATCGCGACAGCCGTCGCTTCTCTCCCTCCCGCGCTGCCGCCCGCTCCTGTGGAAACAGGCAACGTGAGATTCCTCAAAATCGGCGAACGCACCAACGTAGCCGGATCGCGGCGCTTCCTGCGGCTGATCCAAGAAAACAATTTCGACGACGCTGCTATCGTCGCGGTGGATCAGGTCGAGGCGGGAGCCGACATAATAGACGTCAACATGGACGACCCAATGCTCGACGCCCCGGCGGTAATGCGCACATTCCTCAACACAGCGGCCGCCGAACCCGACTTGCTCAGAATCCCCGTAATGGTCGATTCGTCCGATTGGCGCACTGTCTTTGCCGGTCTAAAATGCCTGCAAAATCGCGGGATCGTGAATTCCATCAGCCTAAAAGACGGCGAGAAGGAGTTCCTGTCGCGAGCCGCCGAAACACTGCGCCTTGGCGCATCCACAGTGGTAATGTGCTTCGACGAGAAAGGGCAGGCCGACACAATAGACAGACGCCGCGAAATAGCGGGCCGGAGTTACCGCCTCCTTGTTGATAATGGCTTCCCGGCGGAACGCATCATAATCGACCCGAACGTTTTCGCCATAGCCACCGGGATCCCCGGCCACGACTCTTTCGCAGTTGATTTCATCGAGACCGTGAGATGGATAAAGGCCAATCTGCCCGGTGCCCGCACAAGCGCCGGCGTGAGCAACGTGTCCTTCGCGTTCCGGGGAAACGATACCCTGCGCGCCTGGATACATTCAGTTTTCCTGCACCATGCAATAGCGGCAGGTCTGGACATGGGTATCGTCAATCCCGCGGCAATGATAGAGTATGATGCCATCCCATCGGCAGAACGCGCCATAGTAGAAGACGCCGTCCTAAACCGCTCCCCCGAAGCCGCAGAGCGCCTCGCGCAACTGGCGCTGTCAATGGCATCTGCCGACACCGCGAAAAAATCAGCGCCTCTCTCTCAAGACCAGACTGTAACTCCTTCTGGAACCGATCCCCGAGCGCGTCTTGAAAGCGCCGTCATGTCCGGCACTCACGCCAATCTTGAGAAAGACATCGGTGTCCTTCTCGACGAATTGCGCGCCACCGGGATTTCGGATCCGGACGCCGCCCTCGCAATCATAGAGGGGCCGCTCATGAAGGGGCTGGAAAAAGTCGGAGCGCTCTTTGGCGAAGGCAAGCTGTTCCTTCCGCAAATCTTAAAAAGCGCGCAAGTCATGAAACTTGCCTCAGCCATTTTAGACCCCGTGTTAAACACCGCTGGAGAGAAAAACGCTTCGGGAACTGCTGAACGCCCACGAATCGTCTTGGCGACAGTAAAAGGCGACGTTCACGACATCGGCAAGAACATCGTCGGAACGGTGATGCGCTGCAACGGCTGGGAAGTGACCGACCTTGGTGTGATGGTAGAATGCGATGAAATCCTTGAGCGCGCCCGTGCCGTCAAAGCCGACATCGTTGGACTCTCCGGACTCATCACTCCATCTCTCGCTGAAATGGAACGCATCGCCGTCGCTTTTGAAAAAGCACGCCTGAAAATCCCGCTTATCGTGGGTGGAGCCGCCGTCACACCCAAACACACCGCGGTTCGTATCGCCCCCCTCTACTCGGGCGTTGTGGCTTGCGGGGGCGACGCCTCATCCATGCCCGCTCTATGCGCCTCGCTCGCGCGCGAGGGAAAAGCGCGTGACGTCGCCGCCGCGACCATAGCCGACGAGCATGAACGCCAACGCAGCGAATTCGAAGCATCGCAGGAACCCAAGCTCACGCTCCGCGAAGCGCGCGCCCGCGCCGCCGCCGGACCGGATCGCCGAGTGGGGGCGAAGACTCCGACCGACCCGTCGGTGACGGTCTTCCGTGACATCCCTCTCAAGGAGCTGACACCACTTGTCAACTGGTCTATGTTCCTGCATTCCTTCGGCTTCAGAACAAAGGAATCTCAGGCAACAGAAGAGGCAAAATCGCTGATTGTCGACGCTCTGGCTTTCCTTGAGAGCCTTCCTCTCGAAGGCGGGGCCACTCTCACGGTACATGGCGTCAGCGGCGTCTTCCCTGCTTATGCAAAGGACGAAACAATTTTCGCTACAATCCACGGGAAAGAGGTTCCGATCCGCGTAGCGCGCTCCCTTGAAACAAAAGGGAACGGTGAAAGCATAGCCGATCGTCTGCCATCGAAAGATGCCGGCGGCTGGATCGGCATGCAAGCCGTCTGCGCTGGCGGCGGTTTGGATGGAATCCACGCGGCTTTGTTCAGCGCTCGTGACGACTACCGTTCGCTGGTTGCGGACATCCTTGCGACTCGTTTTGCCGAGGCCGGAGCAGAATGGCTACACCGAAAGACGATCGAAGAAAAATGGGGTGGTGGAGATCTGGGCATCCGACCGGCGCCAGGCTACCCGTCATGCCCGGATCATCAACTGAAACGCATCATTTTTTCCGCTCTAGGTGCAGAGGATGCCATTGGTGCGCACCTCACCGAAACCGCGATGATGGTGCCAGAAGCCTCAACCTGCGCATTTATCCTAAGATAACCAAAGATATTTTTGGTTTACCAATATACCCGTATAAGGGTACAATACGGGGGTGTCAAGGAACGTAACGCCTTCGGTCAATAAAAGTAGAAAAAATGGATAGACGTGAATTTCTGAAAACGGCTGCTGTGGCGACGGCTGCATCGGCGATCAATCTGAAAGTTTCCGCTGCTGCTGCGGCAGACGCCGCCGCGAAAGCGGTGGCACCGGCAGAACCACCTTTAGTGGTCGCAGTGCGCAACGGCGATCCTGTGTCCATGTTCCGCAAGGGCATCGAAGCACTCGGGGGCATGAAGGCTTTCGTAAAGCCAGAGCAGCGCGTTGTGGTCAAGCCCAACATTGCATGGGACCGTATACCCGAGGAAGCCGCGAACACCACGCCAGAGCTGGTTGGCGAAATTGTCCGTCAGGCAATCGCGGTCGGAGCTAAAGAGGTGGTAGTGTTCGATCACACATGTAACAACTGGGAGCGCTCCTATAAATCCAGCGGGATCGGGGAAGCCGCCAAGGAGGCGGGGGCAAGGGTGGTCTCGGCAGCATCAAAAGATGACTACGAAGAGCGCTCGAACGACTCCGCAGTCAAGATGAAGACCGCCCTGATACACAAAGAACTACTCGCCGCCGATGTGGTAATCAACGTTCCCATTCTTAAAAATCATGGCGGCGCTAAAATGACGGCTGCCATGAAGAACTGGATGGGCGTGGTCTGGGATCGCGGTTTCATGCACGGAAATAATCTACCACAGTGCATTGCCGACAGCATCCTTTATCGCAAACCCGACTTGAACGTCATCGACGCATACCGAATCATGCACTCGAACGGTCCGCGCGGGGTCAGCTTGGCAGACGTCACCGAACTCAAATACATGGTCTTGTCACGTGACATCGTCGCGGCAGACACTTTGGCGGCGCAACTGATCCAATATCCACTCGACAAGGTTCCATACATTGCGATGGGTGAGAAGCACGGGCTTGGCGTATCGGATACCTCGAAGATGAAAATCGAAAGGCTTGACGCGTGAGGCTCGCCCCGCGTCATCTGCGGATCGCCATCGGCGTTGCAGTGATTACTGCCGCAATTATGGCATTTGCGGGATCTGTTGCCATGATCCCGCAAATGGGGTCGTCTGTGCTCAACGCCGTAGCGACAGGTGCAGCAACGGCGATTGCGGTTGTCCTTTTTTTCACAGTCCTGACTCTCTTGTTCGGGCGCGTGTATTGCGCGGCCTTATGCCCTTTCGGCATAGTTCAGGATTTCATAGCATGGTTGACGCGTCGCAAAGGACGGCCCGATAAGAACCGCAAGGTGCTCCGTTATTCTATTCTCGCGATCACGGTTGGAATCCTCCTTGCCGGATGGGTGATGCCGGCGAGAGCGCTTGAGCCGTTCACTCTTTTCGGTCGCATGGTTTCGGGATTCGTTATTCCAGTCTTTGCAAAAATCGTGCCGGGTGCCGACGGGAAATACGTGAGCACTGAAGCCGGCATCGCGGCAGGCATGGTCGTGCTTCTTGCGCTTGTCGTGCTCGTTGTGCGAAGAAAACGTGTTTTCTGCACTTCGATATGCCCTGTGGGAGCACTACTTGGGCTGTTTGCAAAGGTTGGATTGTTCCGTCTCTCAATGGATTCCAACGCGTGCATACACTGCGGCAAGTGCGTCAAGCTCTGTCCCGCCGGATGCATCGACCTTAAGCGCATGGAGTTGGATAACGAACGTTGCGTTCGGTGCATGAATTGCATCTCGACATGCCCGAAAAACGCGGTGAAATTAAAGCGTCACACTTTTGATAAACCAGAGCCGGCGGTTGCCGCGACAGTCCCGGTTGAGACTCCGCCACGTCGCAAGTTCCTCTTCGGCCTGGGTGGAGTTTTCCTCGCTTCGTTCGGAGCCGGACGCCTGCTTAAACCCGGCGGAGTTGTGCCGCTACACATCAAACCGGGCATATTCCCGCCTGGCGCAGGCAGCATGGAACGCTTCTCGTCCAAGTGCACCGGGTGCCTGCTCTGTTTGAGCGGATGCTCGGGCAAGGTGATCATGCCACCCGACGCAAACAATCCCACCGTGCACCTTGACTACACCAAGGGCATGTGCGAATTCAACTGCAACAACTGTTCGCAGGTCTGTCCAACTGGCGCAATTATGTCCACCCCGCTTGAAAAGAAAAAACGGCTTCGAATCGGAATCGCGGTTTTTTATGAACATCGCTGCATCGCCGCGGTCGCGGGGACGCATTGCGGCGCGTGCGCCGAACATTGTCCCACAGGAGCTCTGCGGATGGTTTTAAAACCGGGCCATAAAGTTCCCATCCCGGAGCTCACCGAGGAATTGTGCATCGGATGCGGTAACTGTAGCTGGCCCTGCCCGGCAATCCCCGAACGCGCCATTACAGTGTCGCCGGTGCCTGTCCAAACGCTCGCTGAAGATCCTGAGGAGCACTTCAAGAAAATACAGGAACAACTCACCACGCCGCCCGCCTCGACAGGCGAGTGGCTTATATGAACAAACAACAGAAGGAGGTTCCGCCATGGGAATAGGGTGGACAGAAATTCTTTTAATAGCTTTAGTTGTGCTGCTGGTTTTCGGAGCCAAGCGCATACCGGAAATAGCCAAGGCTCTCGGACGCGCGTCGTATGAATTCAAAAAAGCACGCGCTGAAATCCAGAAGGAAACAGAGGAGCTTGTAAAGGAGACGGAAAAGCACGCGGAAGCCGCGTCTAAGGCTCAGGCCACATCCGTCGAAAATAACAATATAGACGCAACCAAGGACGAAACTGGCAGCAATGGCTCCGCCAATGCCTGAGCTGGAGAAGGATTCTTTTCTAGGGCACCTCGAAGCCCTGCGCGCCACGCTCTTGACTTGTGTGTGTGCTTGGGCTGCGGCAGTGCCGTTCGGAATCATTCTGGCTCCTCGCTTCATCCGGGCGCTGATGCATTGGAGCTTTCCTGAACCCTTCAGGCAATTGAACTACTTCGGCGTTTTAGAAGTGTTCGTAGTCTACATGCGCATGGGGTTCATTCTGGCTGTAGTTTTGGTTTCTCCATACATAACGTTCAAAATCTGGAAATTTTTGCTTCCGGCGCTTTATGAAAACGAACGCCGACTTTTCAAGCGCTGGCTCGTGTTTGCCGCTCTCCTCTTCATATCAGGTGCTGCTTTTTGCGTCGCCGCCATTCTTCCGTTGATTGTACGCTTTTCAGCGGCCTTCGCGTCAGAATACCTGACACCAGTTCTAGGGCTTTCGAACTTTCTTTCGCTCTCCGGCGCACTGATACTTGCCTGCGGTGCGATGTTTCAAATGCCCGTGGCTATATTCATCGCCGTACGATTCGGCCTCGTGCGTGTAGAGACACTACGCCACGGACGCCCATACGCACTTATATTCATCCTGATCTTCGCCGCGATACTCACGCCACCCGATGTAATCAGCCAACTTCTTCTCGCTCTCCCGACGTTGCTGCTATACGAGCTCGGCATAATCCTCGCCTCGCGTGCCACTCCGCCGCCTGAGGAAGAAGTCCCGTGGCAGGGTTCTGACCCCGCCACACCCGATGCACTGGCCGTTACTCCTGCGGCATCATTAGAAGAAACACACCAATCTGCCCCTGAAGACACCATGTACGACTTCTACCAGAAAGAAGCCAACCGCACTGATTCCGACGACAAGTAGCTACGGAATAATGCGCTGACCTTGTTGCGTGTCATGGTGTTGACTCTGCCACGGGTTCTGATTTATGTAATCTTACAACTCCATGCAAGATTACAA
>CAYOPG010000058.1:0-13996 GCA_964405775.1 uncultured Lentisphaerales bacterium | reverse complement strand
TGTAATGGCGGCGCCCCTGCCGCGTCGCCCCCGTCTGGCCATACGAGGGGTCTTGGCGCGTTTCCAACCCAACGCAAATGGGGTGGGGGAATTGCGGAACGCCACCTAGGATTTGAATGGGTAGATAATAGTCGGGGATCTTATGCATGGAAGTTGTGGTTGGCACTGCTCTCGGCTCTGAAGCCCCGCGCTAACGGACAAAACGAGCTAGTAATACAGCGCATTATACTAGCGGTTTATATTCGTAATGTCAATTGCGCATTGATGCGGTGTCAGGGCGAACGCATTTGAAAAGTTTAGTCAGGCTTTGGCGTTTTTCCTGCGTCTGTCTCGTTCTGCCCAGGTGCGTTTGACGACCAGGTCAACGTATTCCCCCACCAAGGCCATGAACCGCCCATGGTTCGCAACAGCCCTTTTTGTTTCCTCCAGCTCCGACTCCGGGACATAGCGCGAGACGTTGCGCCCGTCCTTCCATGTCTGGATGTTGTAGTACTCCCGGCCGGTCGCGCTCTTGCGCATCAGGCAGAGCTTCCCCGTCTCCATAGTTTCGATTTTTTCATTCCACCGATTATTTTCTCTTGTCTTTTCATGCCGGATAGTATATAGTATCCTAGATATGAATGCAACCACTTTTCCAGACGGCATCTTCGACGAGGCCCCGAGCCTCATCGCCTGCCTCTCCATCATAGAGGACGCACGCGACCTGAACCGCCGCCACAGCCTTCTCTCCATTCTCGTAATCGCCGTCTGCTGCATGATATGCGGCGGGGAGGGCTACAACGACATGGAGGACTTCGGAGAGGCAAACGAGGACTGGTTCCGCACCTTCCTCGACCTTGAAAACGGGATCCCAAGCCACGACACTTTCAACCGGGTCTTCGCATCGCTCGACCCGCTCAGCTTCAGGGAGTGCTTCCTGAAGTGGACGAAAGGGCTGCGCAAGGCGGCGGGAGCCGACGTGATAGCCCTCGACGGGAAATCCCTGCGGCGTGCGGCCCGGGGCAGTGACATGCCCCATATGGTAAGCGCATGGTCGGTGCGAAACGGCCTGGTGCTCGGGCAGACGAAAGTCTCGGAGAAGTCCAACGAGATCACGGCCATTCCGGAGCTGCTCGATAGCATCAACATCAAGGGATGCGTAGTCACAATCGACGCCATGGGCTGCCAGAAAAAGATAGCGGAGAAGATCATCGCCCGCGGGGGCGACTACGTCCTCTCGCTAAAGGGCAACCAGGGCGACATGCACGACGGCGTCAAGCTCCTGATGGACACGATGATAGCAGAGGAGAGCCCTGCGCTCGACTGGCATGAGACCGTCGAGAAGAGCCATGGAAGAATCGAAACGCGCCGGTGCATGCAGACGGATGCGCTTGACGGCCTCCCGGGGCTCTATGAATGGAGCGGCCTGCGCTCCGTCGCCACCATCGACTCCACGAGGGACACACACGGCGCCGTGACGACTGAACGCCGCTACTTCATATCGAGCCTCAAGCTCGACGCAGACTAGCTGCTCGATGCCGCCCGAGGCCACTGGGGCATTGAAAACAGCCTCCATTGGGTGCTCGACGTGCAGTTCGGCGAGGACTACAGCCGGGCCCGCGCGCTGAACGCCGCCGAGAATCTGGCGGTGCTCAGGCACATCGTCCTAAACATGCTCAAAAGAGAAAAGAGCAAGAAACGCGGGATCAAGGGCAAGTAGCGCAATGCAGCCTGGAACCGATCGTATCTGCTTAAAGTCCTCGGGACACAGGTGAATCTAACGTGAGACCTCAAATGCGTTCGCCCTGGATGCGGTGTATATCACAATTTGGGGTCAAATGTCACAAAACGCCGACTGGACTTAAAGGGGGCGAAAATCTAAAATCAACCGATGTAAACCCATGTTGTGTGGACGCTGGATTTCTGCAATGCAGGATGGGCGTTACTGGGGATGTCAAAAGCACTGGAATCTGCAGCTAAATGAATTCATCAGCGAAATCAGGGGTCAAGGAAATCGGTTCTGTCAACGGGGCTGCCGGAAAGCTGCCTCCTCTGCCACCTTGCGGGATGTGGGTGGGCAGCGGTATTTACGGGATGAGCAAGGACTACTTACTTTGCGTGATGACGGGGCATCAGTCGTGGATGCCGCAGCGTTTTCATCCGCTGGAGATGATTGACAAGATCATCGAGGACAATCAGGGCAACCTTGCGCAGGTCTGGGGTTTTATGCGCGGTTATGCGGCGAGCACGCATGCGGAATGGGTCTACGCGCTTGATGAAATAGGGATCGACGTCGCCGACCCAGACTGGGCGGCGCTTGCTGGCATTGATTACCGAAAGGACCCCAATATCGCCGCTCATCCTGAGCGCCGCGGAGCGGGGTTCCTGCGGTTCATGAAGGCGGCGGCAGCGAAGGGGCTTTACACGACATTCATCTACACGGACTCAACAGACGAGTGGGTTGAGCGCTTTTCGGAGGCGCGTGGATTCTACCTGGGCTACGACTTTGGCGAGCGTTTCACTTTCTCCCTCGAAAGCCCCGCGCTACGTGGCAAGAAACGAAATGAGATCACGCTTCAAGAGCTGGCTGAAGACTTGATTGCACGGGTGCGTGAGCACGTCGGTGCCAAGCGTTCGCAAGGCTGGGGTCCTATTATGGCAACGAGCTCTAACTTCCATATCGACTACGAAATTGAGGCGGGAACCGATATCCCCATGGTGGAGGATTTCGCCTTTTGCCACCTGAACCTGGCATCCGCGCTCTCTCGCGGGCTGCACTACCAGCATGACCTCCAGACGTGGGGGTCGCATCTGGCTCACGAACACTACTCTTGGATTCCGAACTCAAGTCCGTGGAAATTTCCGCTTTTGCGCGCTGCTCTTTTCCAGAAATACATGGCGGGAAGCAAGATCATTGTAAACGAAAGCGGCAACTGGTTCGTGGAGGCGACGCTCTGCGAGGATTCCCCGCGCCATGATTTCCCCCGCGTGCCTCTTAAGCCATCAGAAGTATCCTGGGGCGGCGGTCAAGCTCCGAAATTCGTGCCATACATCGAAGAGGCGCGCCGCTACTATGGCGGGATCAACTACGGTTCGCCAGTCTGCCGCCGCTATAGACGCGAGATTTCTGACTTCTACGATTTCGTGAAAGCAAACGGGACGCCATCCGGTCAGCCGGAGGCAACCCTCGCGCTCGTCAAAGGCCGTTATGACCTTTGCTGTCACCGGTACATGCCAAACTACGCGATCGCGTCCGCGAGCTCGCTCGCGGACGAGGACGTGCGCTGGTACGAAGGAGTCCCGGAGCGCGGTTGGGAGCTGGCCAGACAGGTCTTCTTCCCGTTGCGCCCCGTGCTAGGGCCTTACCCGAACCTCCACATTTCCGGGACGCCGTACGGGATGGTGGACGTTGTGAGCTTGATTCAGGAAGACATTTCCGCCGAATCTTTGCTTGCGCGCTACCCTGCGCTGATATTTACTGGCTGGAACAGCGCCACGGAGCGACAGTACGACATGCAGCTTGCCTACGTGCGCGGAGGCGGCCGGCTGTTTATCTCAATCCCACAACTGTCACGCAACGTGACGCGCAATTACACCTCTTATGGCGTCGAGGAACTTGTCAATGGTGGCGACTTCTCCGAACTTTGTGGCGTACGGGTGAAAGGGCGCGGCCCCCGGTTCTACTGGGCGATGCCACCTGCAGGGAACCACACGCTGGGGGTCAGCTTCCCGCGCCGTTTCGGCATACTTGCGGTGTCGCGCGGCGAGATTGAAATCGTTGACAGCGAGGCAGAGACTCTGCTCGTGGACGACGAGGTGGGGTATCCACTGCTGATCCGCCATAAATGTGGAGCAGGCGAGGTGTATTTTCTAAACTCCTGGGCTTATCCAGGTGCCTGGGAGCAGGATGACGGTCCCGGAGGGCGCCTCGGTTCCTCGGGGCTGATTGGATACGTGATGCGGCACATCGCACGTCTCTCGCGGGGCGACGTCTGGATCAGCGATGACGGCATGGATCCCGGCACTAACTGCGATTACATAGCCTTCTCGCATTTCCGTGAGGCTGGGCGAATCTGTCTGCAAAACGTGGACTTCAATTCGCCGCGTTCTTTCAAGCTGCACCGCTTCGGGAAAACAGAAGAAGTGACGCTGGCACCCGCCGAGTTCCGGCTCCTTGACGCCGTAACAGGGAACATGCAGGCAAGCGATCCGGGCGGGGAGATGGTGGGGGTATCATCCCCTCAGTATCCAATTTAACATTTACATCAAGGCAATATGATCAACAAAAGACAGAGAAAGACCGTGAAAAATAACACCATAATAAAGATAGCAGCGCTGCTTGTATTGGCTACCGCGCAGTGCGCAGAGTCGAAAACTTATTTCAAGGAAGACTTTAAGCAATATGCGGCTACTGCTCCGCTGTGCAATCCTGCGATGTCTATCATGCTGGGCAACGACCCGATTTGGAGCCAGACTGCGGATGCCACCTGCGCTGCCACCACGGGGGGGGCGTTCTTCAAGGATTTCCAACCGGAGCATGCGCCAGAGGAGCTGAAGGAGTATCAGGTCCTTTTCTCTTTCAGGTTCAATGATGCAACGTCGAAGCGTTTGCGCACAGTGCTCCGCTTCAGCCAAGGGGCGAAGGTTTCGGAGTGCCGGATAGATTTTGAGGGAGGACGCGTGTCAGTGTCGGCGCCCGGGCTGTCACCGGCCGTGAACACCGCGGCAAATTTCGCCCTGCCGCTACCGAAGGGGATTTGGAACGATTGCGTCATTTCCGTTGGAGGCGGCAAGATGCGTATATGGGTTTCGGAGCTGCGCCTCTTGAAACCTGCGATAGAACTGTCGATTCCCGACCACAAGTTCGTTGGACTCAATTTTGAGGTAGTCCAGGGTGCTCCATTCAGCATTTGCGATATCGAGGTGCGTGACCCCGGCTCGCTGGACGACAATGATGTGGCGCGCCTATTGCCGGCACCGCGGCTGATTGATGAGGCTTCCTTCAAGAGTGGTGGCGAGCATGTGGTGCCTGTGGGCGGGCGCTGCGGTGCCACGCTTCGCGCGGGAGCGGGCAGCGCTACGGCAACGCTTGTGATGGATTGGGATGACGGCACACAGACGTCGGCGAAGTTCGGCACTGCTGGTGTTACTGGCAAACGCCGGGAGATAGTCAATGGCGAGGCCACGATGGTCGATGCTGATTTGGCCGATGCGTATATACGAGTCGACGGTTTGGGAAGCGGACGCGACACACTGAACGTGTATGTGAGGCCTTTGCTTCGCCGCTACCACACGAGCTACAGCTTTACTGATGCGTATCACGACATAGTGCGCGATTGGGATAAACTGCCACCGGCGTCGGGTCATCCGCTTCGTGTGG
Source organism: uncultured Lentisphaerales bacterium (assembly GCA_964405775.1). Taxonomy (GTDB): domain Bacteria; phylum Verrucomicrobiota; class Kiritimatiellia; order RFP12; family UBA3636; genus JAAZFF01. The sequence continues at coordinate 8,637 of CAYOPG010000058.1, read as the reverse complement.
AGGCTCGCTCGAACGCGGGGGGGACGGATGTTTACCTTGATGGCAGCTTGGCCGCTTCTTATGCCGGCAAGAAGCTTAAAGGGATGAAGTTTGTTCTTACTTCAGTGGCGTCGATAAGCGAAATATTCTCCCAGGACGTCAACTTCGATGGCAACCGATATTTACCGCTGGACATTTCAGCGCTGGGGATGGCGAAGAGCTTCGCAGGCGCTGCGCATTCGCTGGCAAAGGGTTTAGGTGAGGTTCACGGAATACCGATAATCGTCGCCGGCGGCGATGGCAGCGGAGATGTCGGGTTGGCGCGCGAAGGGCAGGGCAACTGGGCGCTGGAAGTCGATGAATACACGGCGCGTTCCCCCTTCGATGGGCTGCTAACCGAGTTGCATTTCTCTGTACCTGGAGGGGTGCCATATACGAGGGCGTGGGTGTTGTGTGCCGTCGATCCCGACACCGCCAAGGACCCGGTGCTGACCACACGTCTAGCCCACTACGTGGAAAACGGCGGTGGCAACAACCGCATTGCCGACACGATTACTGTTCTACCACGAGTTGGTGAAACGCTGGAAGAGGGCGTAGTCCAGGTCGGGAATGTTAATGCCGGAGGGCGTAGCGTGCCTTTGTTGCTTGTTGAAGTTCCGTTAAACGGCGGGAAAATTCTCGATCTCATGATGAAAGAGTCTCGCATGGATTTCGAGTTCATAGGCAAGCTGTGGGAGAACTTCGAGCAGATTGACAACTCTTCCAAGCCTGATCCGAAATCCACAAGCGCTGTTCAGATCTTCGGAGTTACTCTGGAGAGGGGCAAGGTGGGTCTTAATATGGAGCAGACACAGCCGGCAAACATTTTCCAGGGCGATGAGAAGCCGGAGACCACTGCGGTGCTAGGTTCGTTTGCGCCGGCTTCAGGGCGGTTGGTATGGGATATTAATGACGTGGCCGGAACGCGCGTTGGCGGCGGGGCGGTTCCGTTCAAATTCACTAAGGCAGGGGAGTCGCAGCGCGTTGTTATCCCGCTCGGCACGGCGGAAGCGGGCTGGTACGGGCTCGATGTGCGAATTGAGGATGAAGCGGGGCGCACGGTTATGGAGCACCCTGGGGCTTTCGCGCGCTTGAGCCAAGATACGCGTAAGGCGCATTACGATTCGCCATTTGGAGTATGGTGGTTTGACGGAGCCCACCTGACGCCTTCCGACCTAGCTTTCGCCGGTCCGGTAATGGAGAAGGCTGGCATCCGGGCAGTTGCCTGGACTAAGCAGCCTGCTGCTGCGCTCGATGGGTATCGTCTCTTTAAAGACCAGGTCAACATGCCATTCTCTTTTAGTGATTTCGGAACCAAAGAGGATATGGCACGCGAGGCGGCTAATCCGGGTGAGAAGACGGCGGCGGTTTACGCCAGGAAAAAAACTGAATTCGACCAGATCCTTGCGGCAAACCCGCATTTGCGTGAGGTGCTGGTATTCCATGAGAGCGGTCCGGGGAACGACGTGCCGCCTGAAGTGCTCGGCGTTAACTACACGCCGGAAACAGCACGCACGCAAAACGAAAAGCGTTATGCAGATTTGGTGAATCTTGTTGGACCTTTCTTCCGCACATACTACCCAAATATAAAAACCGTGCTCGGCAACAACAGTTGCTCCGCTGCTAACGTAGCGGCGGTATTCCGCCATGGCGGCAAACCGGAATACGTCGATTACATAGGAATCGAGGCGCCTTCGCAAGTTTATATTCCAGAAAAACTTCAGGAGTGGGCGTTGCAAGGGCAGCACATCGCAATGGATACGGCCGAGAGAATCGGTGGTCGGCGCATACCCGCAACCGGTTGCTACGAGTTTACTTATAGAAGCGAACGCGACATGGGGAAATTGCAGCACGCCGAATGGTACGCCCGCGATGTGCTCATCAGCCTCTCCCACAACTTCACACGCATTGGCCCGGGCATCCTTTTCGACACACAGAATGCATACTATAACGGTCTCTGGGGCGGGAGTGGACTGCTGGAGCGCGCCCCTGCTGGATACCCCAAACCGGCGTATGTTGCATACGCTGTTCTAACTGACGTTATGGATCAGGTCTCGGTTGATCGTCAGATTCCCACAGGTTCCAAGGCGGTCTATGCAGTCTCTTTCAAACGCAAAGACGGCAAGTATGCCACCGCGCTCTGGTCGGCACGTGGCGAGGTCGATTTCGAACTAGATTTCGGTTCTGCTACCGAAGTAGAAACTGTGGCTATGTTCGGAAGTCGAGCCCTCAAGCAAGCCAATGGCGGCAAACTTTCGGTTCAAGCCGGAACTTCCCCCGCATACGTGCTCTCTTCGCGGCCAGTGAACACAGCAACGATTACCGGACGTTCCTTCTCGAAGGACGAGCGCCGTGCGGAAGCGTCCGCGCCGGTGATGACGTTTAATGACGCCTCAGAAGCTGCTGTTGTTGCCGGAACCCGGTTCGACACGCCTATAGTGTTCCCCGTTCAGCTCCCAGTGCGCAAAGCTGGCAGTTTTGATCTGTCCTCAGTCCAGGATGATGAGAAGGGGGCGTGCGTGGAGCTGACGCTGAAAACCGATGGAACCGGGGATTTAAACAAGTATATAACAGAATACGCGGTGATTAAGCTCGCAACGCCTGCCAAAGTCGATGGACGTCCAGTGGGCTTCGGCGTGACTGTTCGCGGCAACTCCAACTGGGGACGCGTGCTGGTCGAATTCGAAGACGCCAACGGGGAGGTCTGGCGTTCGCTGGGTACAGGCGGCTGGGGCTGCGATGTGCTTGACTGGCCTGGTAACGCGGCTGTCAATTTCGACGGCTGGAACATGGTATCGCATCCGCTTGCACAGACATCGCTTTTCAACGATCATAGCCCCGGTCCGGTGATGGAGCAGTGGGTTTCGGATGGCGGCGACAAGGTTGTCGACTTCCCTATTTCGGTAACTGGTCTCATCGTGGAGATGAACCGCAGCCCACTTGTTTTAACTGATTTCCAAGATGCGGAGCCTTCTGTTCGGATCAAAGACATCCGCGCCCTCTACGAGTCTGCAGTCCCGCAGCAGGGTCAGTTTGTCAGCATTAAATAAACGAAAGCAACTCATAAGCCAACAACATGGATAACATTATTTTCCATATCGTGCGCCAATCATTCAGGGTTGCGTCTATCTTCTTCTGCCTCGTTACTTTGTCGCCCTTGGCTTCATCGCAAGATGTGGTCCTGCAGTCTTCATTGCTGGAAAATGGTGTCATAAAGTTGAAGGTCGGCGAGGAAGGTAACGTCGGGCTATACGAAGATGCCAAGCCAATTGAGGGAGTCCGTTACGAAAGTGGCAATCCGGGGTTCTTCACTGTTGATGCCGCTGGTGTGATCAAAGGAGTGCATGAGGGCACGTCACTGCTCTCAGCGGGGGCGGGCGGTAAATCGGCGTCGGCCGTTGTCGTTGTCTGGAGTCCAGGCGGTGCTGTTACTCCCTCAGGGCGCAGCAGCCCAGTCAATGGCATCGTCGCTGCAAATGCCGGCGGTAAAATTCCGGTCGGAGCTGTTGAACGGATCATTGCGCATGTCCTGCCTTATCAGGTCGTTGGCACGAATCCGTTCCGTGTCACGAGCTCAAATCCAAAAATATTAGCGGCCGATGACAAGGTGAAGACCGTTGAGGCGCTTTCTCCCGGCCGGGCGGAGGTGACCGTCTCTACGCTTGACGGTAGCCTCAGCACGACAGTCGGCTACGAAGTAGTTTCGGTTCCTGCTACGGCTTCAGTGGAGACGTACGAACTAGAAGCGGAACGCTTCGGGATTGTCTACGGAGCTTCGGACGAGGCGTCTGCCAAGGCTAACAGCGCGGGTCTCCAGACTGCTCTCAACCATGCCGCATCTAACGGCTTTGGGCGTGTGCTTCTCGGGAGGGAGGAGACGCTATTCATCGAGCCGCGCGACACCGTACGGATGGTGAGTGGCGTGCAGTTGGACCTGAACGGATCAGAGATTCGGTTGCGTCCGAATGATTATCCGCGCTACGTGGCGTTCCTGTTCGGAGAGAAGCCGGATGCGGGGCGCGTGCTTGAGAACGCCTCTATCGTCAATGGCACGATTACGGGAGAGCGCAATGAGAAAGAGTCGGAATTTCCGAACTGGGCCGGGACGCCAGCTACCGAAGGCGGGTGTTCGATCGTCTTCGAAGAGGGGCGCAACAACGGCATCAGCAATCTAGTTGTGCGCAAATCGATAGGGTTCAACATTTCCAGTGGTACTGGGATGAGAGCGCACGGTTCGAAGAGGTTTACCGACCGCACGTTGGCTGCAGGCGGTATGGAAGATGGCGCGTTTGACGCCGCCGGCAAGCCGGTTGATGCCGAGGCGCGCATACGTACCGCCAAACCAGTTGACATGGCCGGCTTGGGCACGGATTTCTATGTGGTGGGATATCCGCTCGGATATCAGGGTTATCCATTTGTGAACAGCCGAATCTACGACGTCTGTTTCTACGATGCCGATATGAAGTTTCTTGGAATCGAGCGCGGACGCTACAGATATCGCCGATATGACATGCCCGCAGGGGCGGCGTTCGCCAACTTTTCTTTTTACCACAAAGGGGTTCCAGCATCTGGCAACGGCGATTTCGGCGGTGCTTTCGCATTCGTCCACAACCCTCAGGAGCCGCTTGGCAACTACATAATCGATTGTGTGATTGAGGACAACTACTCATGCGGGTTTGCCGCCTGCGGCGGTCAGCGCTGGACTATCCGCGGCAATGTCTTCCGCCGCAACGGCGGGCGTATGCCCGGCTGCGACATAGACTGGGAGGACGGCTGGGAGTACATGCAGGGGGATTTGATCGAAGACAATTCCTTTGAGTCGCGCGTGAACGTAATCACCTGTGCCGGCACGGGATTCGTCTTCCGGAACAACACATTCCGCGGAGAATCTGTTTTCTACGGTCGTACGCAGCACTATTCCTTTCTGGACAACATCGTGGATTCCGAAGACACTGGCAAACCAGCAAAGATTTCATTCAGCGCCCAGACGGATTTCTACACATCAGGCAACGTATATCGCGACGCACGCCTAAGCCTCGGCCGCGAGCATTCGCGCATGGCCGGTGCAGAGTATGGCGGAAAGATGATTGGCGATAAGTTCGAGCGCACAGATTTGTCCGGGGCCGCCGGCATAGCCTCGTTGACGGATTGCGTTTTTGAAGCAGGCACGAATAGCGTATCTGCTACAGCCTCCTCGTTCGCTAAATGCAAGTTCAGCCCCGGTGCATACCGGATGGCAGGGACTGTGGTAAATTCAGAAGCTTCCGACGTTTCATTTATTGTTGAAAAAGGGACTGTCCTTGAAATAAACAACTCTTCCATGCGCAACCCATCGTTCAGCGCGGGAGGGCAGTGCGTGGGTGTATCAATAGACCAGTGCGAAATCTCCATCGACAAGCCACTGACCCTTGTGACGCCTACCAACATGGGTGCCGTCCGTGTGGCGAACTCTGCAATCAAGCTCACGGCGGAAGCCTCCCCGTTTATTTTCTGCGGAGGATGGAACGCCGCTGGTGCCAACGCGCGCATTGATCTGCAGTCTGTGAAGTTCCTCCCCGCAGAAGGCGTCGGCGGATACCTCCATAAGTTCAGCTGGTATCCGGCTGCCGACTCCACTGCGGCACTCGTGTACAACCTTGTGGGCACAGTCTTGCCAGAAAGCTTCAAACTCACTGATGACAAAGGCGAAGCCAGCAACGCTGTCTTCAACAAAAAGCAATGATTCCTGTTATACACGAGGTTGATGTAGTCGTCGCAGGCGGGGCTTGCGCCGCAGTGGCCGCTGCCGCGGCCGCGGCTAGAGCTGGCTCTTCGGTTTTTCTCGCCGCGCGTCGCAGTTACCTTGGCGACGACGTAGCAGGCACGTTGGCGATTCTGGACGATGGTTTCACTTTGCCTGCGGAGCCGACTCCATTCAACGCGAAGAAAATCCTCGACGAGATGTTGCTTGATGCTGGTGTGCGCTTCATGACCGGCTGCTATGCCACAGAGTTGCTAGTTGACGATGACGGCAAGCCGGCAGGCATCGTCATCGCCAACCGCAGCGGGCGGCAGGCTATCAAAAGCAAGGTGGTGATAGACGCCACGCCCCACGGAATCTTGGCGCGGCAAGCCGGTGCGCCTTTCACAGAATTTAAACCGGGGCCGGTCAAAGTCTCAATAGTCGTGATCACCGACGAACCGCCAGAGGCGCCTGGTATGACTGTCCGTCAGATCATGGAACCGCGCACTGTGAACATCGGCGGGAAATGGGGGGTTAAGCCTGCCGATGGAGGACCGGACGAAATTTTAGTCACCGGATATCGTTGCGAAGCGACTCTTCAACTTGAAGATTGCACACCGTTCGCGTTGGCGGAGCTTGAGCACCGCATCCGCGACCTCGTGTTTACTTACGGCCAACAGGATATCGCTGAAATCGTGGAGATGCCGCCACTTTTTCGTCTTGCGGGCGGATTAGAAAGCGGAAAATCATGTCTAGACAGGCTTGAAGGCATCTACAGTCCCGGCTCTTTTGCTTGCGGGCAGTTAGCGAATCCCATCGAAGGTATGCGAGCCGGCGAAGCTGTGGGCGCAGCCGCTGCTCATGAGGCGTCTCGAAGATCGATGTCGAGAGGAGTGCATGTGCAAGGCGGGCTATCACAGAATAATGCTAAGCCCGTCTACGGCGAAGTGCGAGAACTCCTCGACGGGCTAATGCCAAACGCTACGCGCGCTTCTGGTAGTGTCGCCGATGACAACGTTGCACCTCTTACCGTTTTTGGTAAGTGCGATGTGCTTGTTGCGGGCGGGGGCAGCAGTGGTTCGCCTGCGGCGATTGCCGCCGCGCGTGAAGGCATGGACGTCGTGCTCTGCGAATACCACCACGATTTGGGTGGAACTTCCACCGTCGGCGTGCTGGGAAAATACTACCCGTCAGAAGTTGCCAGCCGCGGGTTTTCGGCGGAGATGGACCCACCAATTGGAGCCATGGCAGCGAACATCAACCAGGGCAAAGCGGAATGGTTCAGGCGTACTGGGCGTAAACATGGAGTGCGCATCCTGACAGGCACGCTAGTGTGTGGCTTGACTGTCCAGGAAGGCCGCGTCACTGGCGCCGTGGTCGCGTTTCCAGACGGACGCCGCGGCGTGATCTTAGCGAAGACGGTCGTCGACGCCACTGGCAATGCCGATCTGGCGGCCGCCTGCGGTGAGCCTACGCAGTTCATCGGCGACGCCGAACTGGCGATTCAAGGGGCAAGCAAGAACGACCGCCTTCTGGGTTCGAACACGGTCAATGTTGACATCGGTTTCGTCGACGACACCGATGCATGGGACACGTCGTTTTTTTCTTTGAGGACGCGGCGGACTTTGGCATTGAATTCCACGTGGGATCAGTCGCAGCATGTTGACAGCCGGGAAAGGCGCCGCATCGTTGGCGCCTACACAGTGAAGGCGGCAGACGTGCTCGCGGGGCGGCGGTTCCATGACACGGTTGTGCAGGGGATGGCACCTTTGGACAACCACGGGCAGACGACTGATCCCATGCTTGCGCTTTTTTGTCCGACTCCGGAACTTCTTGAGTTGAACTTCCCGTACCGAATGATGCTTCCTAGTGGCATCGACGGCCTCCTCGTGACCGGACTTGGAATAAGCGCAGACCACGACGCGATTGCCGCCATGCGTATGCAGCGCGATTTGCAAAATCTTGGATATGCTGCCGGGCTCGCGGCGGCCATGTCGATCAAAGACGGCATTGTACCGCGTTCAATCAATGTTCGTGAGCTTCAGTCTAAGCTTGTAGAGATCGGTATTCTAGACCCCGATGCGGCGACTTGGTGCGACAGCTTCCCATTGCCGCATGCGGAGCTAGAGGCGGCTGTTCTGCGTATTCCAGATCGCGGCCCCAACGGGATGTCAGGATATAAAGGCCTGGCTGAGCTCCATTCCGATCCGCGGACTGCCGTGGAGTTGCTAAAGCAAGCATATGAAGCTGCGGATAATTCTGAAGCACGTGTAATGTACGCAGCGTCGCTCGCAGTTTTTGGGGACGCGTCTGGCATCTCTACGCTAATAGAGGCCGTCCGCGGCGCACCGGCATGGGACGATGGCTGGCAGTGGAGCGGCCCTGGCGCATATGCGAGAAAGCACAGCTTTTTAGATGGGTGTATCCTGATGCTTGGACGCTTAAGGGCGCGTAAAGCCTTGCCGGCGATAGAAGAGAAAGCGGCTTTGCTGACTGGGCTTTCAGAGTTTTCGCATTTCCGTGCCGTTGCGATGGCGCTGGAGCAGATTGGTGAGCCGGCGGCGGCGCAGGTTTTGGCCGCGCTGCTAAAGTTGCCGGGTGTGCGTGGGAACAACCTCCAGCCTTTTAGCACGTCAGGAGTTTTGCCATACAAAGCCTACGATACCGAGGCGGGGGATGCAGAGCGTTGTGCAGTCCTTCGGGAGTTGGCCATTGCCCGTGCCTTGTTCCGGTTGTGTGACGTATCAGGACAGGGCGAGGCTGTGCTTAGGTCATTTGTCGCAGACCCGCGCAGCGCCTATGCCCGCCATGCGCTAAGTGTCCTTGATGGAGAGAGTGGGTGATATATCCACATTGGAAAACACTAGCATCCCATAGTGGTCAGGAAACGGGCAAGC
>CAYOPG010000057.1:0-14307 GCA_964405775.1 uncultured Lentisphaerales bacterium | reverse complement strand
AAGTCGGATGGAATCACTTTGCGCAAAATGCGGCTTTTGCATGGTCGACTAAGTAGTGGCCGCCGCAGGCAGCGCCACAACCCCGCGGTCTGCGCCGAGGTTGGTGCCGTCCTCGGCGGCGGAGAAGGCCGCCGAATCAGAATAAATACGGTAGTCGTCGCTGGCCAGACTTACAAATGCGGGAGGGCCGTAGACCATGTCTCCTGCGGTGACGAAGCGCGTCCCTAACAAGCCATTGCCCTAGGCGAGCGAGCCGCCAATCCTGAAGTTGTCGCTGTTGCCCGTTGCCACCGAAAGGCCGTTGTAGGCCACAATCGAATTTGTGACGCGAATATTGTTGTTGTTGTGATTCCAACTGAATGCGTAGCGGCGGTTGGCCACCAGAGAGCAGTGGTCCCAGACGGAGTCTTTGAACACGTTCATCGGCACCGCGAAACCGTCGTAGGTGTTTCGAGCAATGACGCAATGGGTGAAGCGGGTGCGCAAATTCGTGCACTTTCGGAACCGCCTATTCCGTTGTTGTTGCGGTTGATGTCGACGTAATCGAACCGGCAGTCGTTGGAGCGCTCCATCAGCAAGCCGTTGCCGGTGTTGCCGCTGAAGCTGGAGTGCCCGACATTGAGCCAGGGGGAGTCCTTGACTGTAATTCCCGTGGCGCTGGCTGTCACCATCAAATTGCTCAGCGCGCAGTTCGCGGCGGTTTCGAGCTGTATGCCGCTTCCGGTAGCATCTCGTATCACAAGCCCATCGAGCACAACGTATGATGCGCCTGCGATTTTTATTCCGTTCGCCCGGACACCCCGCCGTTGATCTCCACCATTCCGGGGTTGTTCGCCTTGATCTGGTTGGGGGCGCCATCGACGCCTCCGTTGTCAGATGCGAGAGTTACCATTTCGCCGTACACGCCGTCCGCCACAAGGATCGTCGCGTCGGATGTGGCGGTGAACGCTGCGCTGTCCACCGCCGCCTGTATGGTGGTGTAGGCGTCCGCCCACGAAGTGCCGTTGTTTGCTCCAGTTGCGGCGGCGTCCACATATATGGTGGCCGCTGAAGTCAGACTGGAAATTCCGATGAGAATGAGTCCAAGTATACTAATCTTTGTTTTCATTTTTACTCCAGTTTTTTACAGATGTATAAGTGTGAGTATCTGTTGAGTTTATATCAATGTGCAGCTTAACAGGTATTATAAAAGGCAATAGCAGTGCCCTCCCCAATTTCCGGAACTGCCCACAAATTACAGAAAAATCAACCGCGCTGGCTGTGATCGAAAAGCCCGATAAAACAACAATCACCATGATTATATGATTTTTCATGTGCGCTGAACTTGTTGGAACCCGAGTCGCAGGTAGGAAAAGAAAATACCCGCCGGTACACAACCCTACCTATCTAGCGAGACACATTAGAGCAAATTATTTATTGCGGTGCAAGCAAAAAAAACACACAACGTGACAAAAAGACAAAAAATAGACAAAACCGAGCCCTCAAGCCTTGATGCTAAATTCTTATTCCGGGTTGTGCAATTGCAGTGTGGAAGCAGCATCAAACTAAATGAGAATGTCTAAAGATGTTTAACTTTATATAGCGCTCACACTATCCTAACAAAATCAAAATGATATCTAGACTTTTCCTCAGGTGTTTTGCTATAATTTGCGGACAAGTAAAAAGGAAAAACGTCCTTCCCGGACGGATAAAGATTTATGGACACTACAATGTTTAAAATGCTTCAGACCGTTTTGGGAGGTCTTGGGATATTCTTGCTCGGAATGCGCTTCATGTCGGATGGTATGCAGGCGCTTGCAGGTAGCAAACTGACAAAACTCGTCAGTGTAGCCACAGGCACAAAATTCAGAGCCATAGTTGTGGGTACGGTAGTCACTTTCTTGCTGCAATCAAGCTCCGCTTGCACAGTCATGGTGGTGGGCTTTGTAAACAGCGGTATAATGACGCTAATGCAGGCCATCGGCGTTATATTCGGAGCCAATATAGGAACTACGGTTACCTTGTGGTCCCTGACTCTGCCAATCGCCGATTATGGAGCGCTTATTATCGGGCTTGCTGTGTTTTTCTACATATTCGCAAAAAAAGATGGCGTTCGCCACAGTGCCATGGCCGTTATGGGGCTTGGGATGCTGTTTTTCGGCATGGATCTCATGTCCAACGGCTTCAATCCCCTTCGTGACGACCCAGAGATAAAAAACGCAATCGCGCAGTTCGAAGCGACAAGCCTATTCGGATTTATTCAGGCGGTTTTAGTAAGCACATTGATAACCGCCGTAGTACAGTCATCCGCAGCCGTCATAGGAATAACCATAGGACTTGCGGTTGCGGGCTTGGTCGACTTCCCGACGTCCGTCGCTGTCATAATGGGCTCAAACATAGGCACGTGCGGAACCGCGGTCATCGCATGCATAGGCACTTCACGCAACGCCGTGCGCGCCGCACTCGCCCACATGATGTTTAACATATTGGGGGTTGTGGTTGTGATCGCAATCCACGGCCCATTCGTGGACTTCAGCGAACGCGCCGTACGCTGGCTCTCGCAAACGAAACCACAAGATCCTGTCAACTTCACGATGGCCATAGCGTGGACCCACACAGCCTTCAACATTCTTAGCACGGTTCTCATGTACCCGTTCATGGGCGTGTTGGAGAAAATTGTCAACTTCATGATACCAATCCATAAGGATGAGGAGAAGACGAAACAATACAAACCGCAATACCTCGACCGCAACCTTCTCACCCAAGCAAACATCGCTCTGGGGCAGGCCAAAAAAGAAATCGCCGTCATGGGAGAAACATGCATCCAGATGCTTGAGGATCTGCACACAATCATAGGGTCTGAGGAACGGAGCGAATTCTTGGAGGAGGGAGTTTTCACTGCTGAAAACAACCTCGACGTCGCACAGAAGGAAATCGCCGAGTACGTGACATCCCTCTTGCACGGCAACATCACTCATGCGACGGGCACAGAGGTACGACGCCTTATAAAACAGGCAGACGAATTCGAATCGGTGAGCGACCACGCTCGCAATGTGTTGAAGGCGTTTCTGAAAATCCGAAATGCCGGAGAGATGCTCACCGATGAAGCCACCGCCGAAGAACAAGATCTCTGCATGAAGGTCAAGGTTTACTGCAAGGACATCATGTACATCATAAACAAAGAGGACAAAGATCGCATGGATTGGGCACGGGAACGCAGCAGGGAAATAGACATGACGGCAAAGCAATATAGAGACTGCCACATGCATCGCCTCGCCGTATCGTGCTTAACCCCGGTCAAAGGCCTGGTTTACTCAGACATGCTAAACGGGTTCCGCCGCGCAAACGACCATCTGCTGAACATAGCGGAAACGCTCGTCGACTAAAACTCCGCCATAACGGCGTCTGCCACTTCAATCCCCCGGCTCGTCAACGCATAAGCTCCCGACGCCAACCGGTGTACTACCCCCACCCTCTCCAGCCGTCGGAATATCTCCAGACGTTTGCGTCCGAGTTCGGTGGCAGGGTCAACACTCTGCCCCTCCGCAAGGCGCAGACCTGTTACGAAGCGTTCAAGGTCGTCGTCATACTCCGAAAGATGCTCGACTTCCGCCGGCGGCAAGTTCCCGGCCTCCATCGACTCTCGCCATTTGCGCAAGCTCGCAGTGTTGACCCGCCTGCACAGCCCCAAACGCGACGCAGCCGCCGGGCCTGCACCCGCATAGTCCTCACCTCGCCAAACTGCCAAATTGTGGCGGCACTCATACCCTGCCACGGCATAGTTTGAGATTTCGTAGCGTCGCAATCCAGCGTGGCAGAGTACAGACTCCGCCACGGCAAGTTGTTCGAGCGATTCCTCATCGGGGACAGGTCGTATCGCGCCTGCGACCACACCTTTGTCGAACTTGGATCCCGACTCTATCGAAAGGGAATATACAGAAACGTGTTTGGGACCAAGCTCCAAGGCCGACTCAACGGAACGGCGTAAGGAGTCTGCGCCGAATCCGGGCACAGCGGCAATCAGATCGAGCCCTATGTTATCGAACCCGGCGTGGCGGAGTCTTGACACTGCCACGGAGACTGCGGCAACACTGTGGCGACGTCCAAGGAATTCCAGACAAGCGTCGTCGAATGATTGGGCACCGATGCTGACGCGGTTGATTCCGCAAGCGGCCATCACACTGGCAAGCTCTGAAGTAACATCCCCTGGATTCACTTCCATCGATATCTCGGCACCATTAGCCGGCAGAGGTAAAACAGAAAAGAGATCCCGGATCCCGCTATGGCCTAGAATCGACGGCGTTCCCCCACCGATGTACACGGTTTTTGGCGTCGAATCGGACAAACCACGCAACTCGATCTCTCGTCGGACGAGAGCATGGTAGGAACTAATCGAGTCGTCTACAGGCACCGAGTAGAAAGCGCAGTAATTGCACTTTGAGACGCAGTACGGGATGTGGACGTACAGGTTCACTGTTTCAGCGACGGAGAATTGCTGCGGATCTGCTCCTCAATAAGTTTTATCGTCGCCATGTCGGGCTTCATAGTGCCATCCTTGAGCGCCCAGAGCAGGAAATGCAAAATCTGCCTTCTGCCGACCAGCACCGATTCATTTCTCAGATCGGAGAAACATGCGAGGAATTCCTCATAAGCCGGCTCGGGGAGCTTACCGCGCATGGATTCTATTTCATTTACTGCCTCAGCCGCGCGCCTCATGTTGGCTTCTTTTTCACGTATCAGCCTGCGGATGTTGGCAGGATTGCGGCTCATGCGCTCCTCCCAGTTCGGAACCGTGGGCCCGTAACGCAGGATGCAGTAGTACATACGCTCAAGCGTGTCCCCTGTGATTTGGATGCCGCGGAAGTTATTGGTGTTCTCTCGGATCTTCTCGCTTTCGAAAAACAACTCTGTCATTCGAGCCGGAAGCTTCTTTCCGTAACGGCGCTTCAGAACACCATCCAGCACTTTCGTCAGGTCGGCATCGGGATCGTTCATTAGAGCCTGTATTATGTCGAAATGAATTAGCGTTAGGCGATTGTAAGATTCGTCAAGCGTACCAATAAACGGACGCGAGCCGCCATCGTGGCCACCGCTGCCGTGATGGTTGTCCTTGTAGCCCCATGCGCATGGTATGCCCGCGATGCCAGTCGCCCCCTTTGAGCGCGCGAGACGCGCCATGCGCTGGAACTGCGCCGGTAGCATGTGAAACGCTGCTGGATGATGGTTCGTATTCTCCCAAGATAGCTCGATTACCGTCGGGTGGTGCTTCGCGTGCAGCCCGATGTATGGGTTTAGAGGCAGATTTATGGAGATGTCGCCCCATGTACCCTTGGTTATGAAGCCCATGTCTTCATCGCGTTGCATTTTTATGTACGCAGGCAGATCACGAGAAGCGATGTAGTGCATGTGATCGGGTTTAAAGGCATTGACGTACCCTTCAAGCCAGTCCTCGTTCTGCCCTTCCCCGAATATGAGACGCCGTTCCTTGTTTTTCCAACCGCCATCGTCGTTCTCGTTGAGACCCCACATGCGATGGAAGAACTGTGTTTGCGGATTGCCGCGCCGGACGCCGTCCCGCACGGCGTCAGCAACCCACTTTATCATCTGCGGGAACGGGATGTCGCGGCATAACTCGCAGCGGTGGTTGATTCGTGTTCCGGACAGGCATTCGTTAAGGCAAAAGGCATAGCCGTCCACGCCGTCCGCGGCAGCTACAATCTCTGCGACTTTTTCGCTTATAATCTCACGAACCCTCGGATCTGACGGGCATGGCGCCCGGTTGCGCGCCACAGCCGGACTAGCGTTTCGGTATTCCTTTACTTCAGGCTGGTAAAGTTCGGGATATATCTCACGGAATTCCTCTGGCAGGCTCACCTCGTAGCTATGAACCATCGCCTTGAGCCCTAGCTCATGAGCGTGGTCAACGCCCCTGCGCAGCATGTCCAGCTCTTCCTTGACGACTGCCGCGCTATCGCGTTTCCGGAGCGCAGCGATACGCCTGTCCGCAGAATAGAAAATGGGGAAGTCGTTGCGGCGATGTCCGTATGTATAAACGACCGCCCAGTTGCATCCAATCTCTTGTGCTTTTACACGCTGCTGCGGCGTGCTTGCCCAAAGCATCTTGATGTCAAAAGCTTTCGATTCTTTTTTCATTTTTTATTTTACTTCTCTCGCTGATTCCGATAATGGATAGTTTATAACCCCAAAGTAAACCGGGCGCACGGCAAGCTCTTCTACTTCGAGCTTCGCGGCTCCTTCGCGCCAATTGGCGGCTGAAGCCTCATCAGGAAAACCCAGCTCATCCGCAGAAAGGGACATAAGCTCACGCATGCGTTCGACCTTTGCCTCGGCGTAGCGCCGCTGGCCCGCGCCGCCATCGTGGCACTCGGCAGCCGACAGCAATTTGCCATCGTCGCCCCTCGCCACGAAAAGGTTAGTGGCATCAACCATCGCCCATTTGCCGTCTGCGTAAAATTCAGCCACCGTATGGTTCTGGCCAAACAAATGTATCATGCGCGCCTGCATCCCTGAGACTTGACACAAGCGTATGAAGACGCGTGCCTGCTCGTTGCACCATCCCGTTCCAGATGCAAGAAGATCTTCGTCTTCAAGATTGCGATTCGGGGGAACTTTTTCGCCCAGCGGCGGCATGGTCGGGTGACGGCAAGATGCGGACAGCGCTTCCTTGAGGAGCGCGATGCCCTTTTCAGTGTCAGTCTTGAGGCCGGCAGTATATTTTGCGGCGAGCGCCTCGTAGGCGGGGAGCGCGCCTTTTTTATAGCCGACCTCGAGTGGAGTGTACTCCGAATAGAGGAACTTCGCGGTTTCGGGTCTGTACCAAATGAAATGGTTTGCCTGATACCGGTCTATGCCGGCGGTGCCGACAGAGTATAGCCCCTTTTTGGCACGGTGCGCCTCTGGCGCTCCGTTGATGCCCATGAATGGTTTGACCCATTCGGGGGTTTCTATGTGCGCCCATTCGGGGCAATCCGGCGGATTGAGCTCGGGAGTGTTGAGGTCAAACTGCAGCAACTCGGATGAGTTCGTATTAGCCTCTTTGTATTGTGCTGTCATTTTTTTGCTCCTGATTTCAAAATCCCGTCCGTGGCAGAGTCCACACCCCGCCACCATGACTAATGTTATAATTACCAAAGGTCGTGTTGTGGAGACGCTGATTGGCATAATGTGTTACATTTCGTATGCGGGGTTGCCGGTGCCGTCATCCTTCTTGTCGGACTCAGCGCCCTTGCCGCCGGCCCGATAAATCAGGACTGGCATCATTATTCCACCGGTGCCTAGCTCTGCGAGGCCGCCTGCGGACACGCGCACAGCTAGCACGTTCTCGCCGGGCTTGATGTGCTTTGCGATATCGGTGTATTCGGCCGGACGAGCAAACCCCTTTTTCTCTCCAAGGGAAACTCCGTTTAAATATGCGTCGACGTTCTCGTCGAATCCGCCGAACCAAAGGCGAAGGTCGCCCGTAACATCAGCTGGCGCGGTGAACTTTGTGCGGTACCAGGCGTCCTTGAGGTAGTGCTCTAGCCCCTGGTCTCCCCAGCTCTTCGAGAATGTCGCGAGGTTGGTCCATGAGCTGGTGTCGTATTCCGGCTTGAACCAGCCTTCCTTGACACCTACGAGTTGCTCGTCCTTTGCAAACTGCCAGAGGTCGGGTAGTTTTACGAGAATCTTGCCTCCGTCGTTGAGGATCTGAGCGCCGCCGACGACAGTGCGCCCTATGAAAGATTCGAAATACTGGCTAAATGCGTAGCGTTCGTGGAACCAAGAGGGCGGTGTTGTTATCGCAGCCTTTTCCTCGACGAAGGCCTTCAGGGTTTCGCGTGTGCGGTTGGCGCGCTGGAACTCGAAAGTTCCAATGTCATTCCAGATCGAAATGAACAATTCGGCGCAACGCAGTCCAGCCTCGGCCATCTCAACGGCCTTCTTCTCGCGGGCGTTGCCAGCCAGCGTGCGGGCGTTTTCGATGTCGGCGCGGCATGCCTTGAGGAGCTCCGGCGTCCAAACGTGGTGCTGGCCATAAGATGAGCCGACGTGAGTTGGCGTGGTGGCGTAAGCCTGGTCGATGCGAGTCCAGTAGTCGCGCATCGGTGCTGCCGCCTTGCCGTAGAAACCGTTGAAGAAGCGATCCATCTCCTTGTCGACGTCGATATCAGTGGTCCAGAGCATGCGGAGGCTGAGGTAATGGTGAGGCGCGTGCGTCGTCCAGTGGTCCATCGACTCCAACGTCCATGCGAGCTCTGAGATGTCTGCTTCCCTTACTGTTTCGATCATGCGCTTATAGTAGTCTATCTTGGAAAAGGGCAACAGAGAATCTGCGAGGTTGTAGTTGTATGGGTAAAAACCGATTTTACCGTTCGAGCTCTTGGACCAAGATAGAATTTCGTCCTTAAAGATCTGTGCTTCAGGGCAGATCGGGTTGCCGGGCCCATGGATACGGCAGCGACGGATCGGAGCCATTTTCGGGAAAACGCGTGGATTGAGGCTCTTGATCTTGACGAGCGGGCGCGAATATTCGCTGTACACCAGTATGCCGAGATCCTTGTTCGGGAATTTCTTAGAAGTGATGTCCGCTATATCTGACGCGAATTTGAAGACGCTGTCTGAATAACAGGGCAGACCCGTCGTGTACTCCACGTAACCAGGAGTGTGAAGCTTGGCGCATTCGGAGCATTCACATAGACCGCCGCCGTCATTCGGCCCGGCTGCAAAGACTGTCTGTCCGGGGTTCTCGGCCATAGCGCGCTCCAGAGTCTCGGCAGCCAAGCGGATCGTCTCGGGGTTAGAAGTGCAGAGTTGCTTCGGGTCGCGTTTGCCGCGGCGGATTGCGAAGAGTTCGGGTTTGGTCTCGAAGAGTTTCTTGTCTACAAGTCCACCCCAGGCATGACTCCACGATCCACACTCAACATATCCCTTGTTGCGACGGCGCCATGGCTCCAGTGGAGCCTCACCGCCGGTGGAGCGATTGCCCGCACCTCCGAACCAGAAGCGGCGGTTGATGGAATCGCTCACCTCGGCACGATCATAATCGTCTGGGACCGCGATGTCCGCCATGCGCGGGATAACTTCGCCGACGTCGCCAGGCGTGTACCAGCCGCAACCCCATGTTTCAAGCAAGTCGAAAGCGCCGTGATAGACGCCCTGAGGCGATTCCCCGGAGATTCCAAGGATGCCGTTTTTCACGGCAACTCGAAATCCGTCGCGGGCACGCGATTTCAGCGTCATAGGCAAACCCTGCCGGCTGGCCAGCTCGCCGAACACTATTGCTGGTGCCTTGATTTCGGGCTTCTCGCCCGGCTTTACAGCGTTGAGTACGAGATCAGCGCCGGACATCTTTTTAATCACCTCTGCGAACTCGAGAGCTGCTGCCTGCTCAGTTGGCCACTTGGCGTCAGCCGCCGCCTCTATGTACCATACTGACGCAACAGGTTTTCCTCCTTTTACAATGTCCATCGCCCGAACGGTGCCGGACGCTGTCACGAATGCCGCAACTCCAGCGATTATAGCAACTTTTCTTGTCATTGGCATGCCTTTGTTTTTTGACTTTTGACTCTACAGCTGTGAGACACACCTCACAGGGTCGGCTTCATTTTAGCATTTGCGTCCGGCGAAGGGCTTCCTGCTTTTTAAGGCAAAATGTCCTGTTTCTTAACATTTTCCCGGGCACGCCCTATCATCAGCCTGCCAAGATATTCGAGATGGTAGCCGTAACGCCACAGTATCTCGTCCTCAACGCTGACACTCGTATACGTGCGAGCGAATAATTTTCTTGTTTCGGATACGAGTACAAGCAGGCGGTTGTAGAGATCAGGTGCGCTTTCACTCAAGTTCCCGACAAGCGCACCAAGCAGAAATTCTGCGTAAAAATCATGAAGTTCAACCCCCTCTATCCAGAAATCCACGAGGTCTCCGTTATGTTTGGCAGCAGAACGGCAGAGCCTGAAAGTCGCAAGCGCCTCCGCATAACCCTTGCGAAGCTCCTGTAAGAACGTCTTAACTTCGGCAGCAGACCCCATAGACTGCACTAAATCTGAAACATCCTTTTGCAGACAGTCGTCGCCACCCTCCAGCAATATCAGACGCTGACGCCACTGACCCGCGCGTCCTATAGGCAGAACGCCTTTCTCCGCCTTGACCGCTGCGGCAGCGAAATCACGCATGGCAACGCCAAAGACCTCGTTAGTCCATGCCTCGTGAGCTGCTTCGACAGTGTCGTCGGCAAGACCGCGCGATGCCAGAACCGCAGCGAACGTGGCCGACATGTTTGTTTCTGGGTGGTTGTGCCGGATAGCCCATGAAGTGACAAGCGTTCCAGAAGCCTCTTCAAGCCCTTTACGCGCGAGGCAGTGGCAGTTGGGAACGTGGCGGCTAACTTTGGGTGTACCTGTTTGGTCGCCCGAGCAACGGTTTGCAGAAGCAGTTACGACCTCAAGCCCGGCGGCCATAATAGCTTCGGTTATTCTCAGGGCTGGCGAATCGACGTCAATAATTGAGTAGTTCCAATGCACCATCACCACGTCTTTGGGTATCCCGGGAAGAATGCCGCCCTCTCCATATTTAAAAACCATGTCGTGCCATAACATGGGGCGAAGGCCGCGTCCGTTCACGTACTCAAAAATCGGCTGCATGTGCTTGAGGTAAAGCTCGCCACAGCGCTCCCGCCAAGGCTCCAGACGTTCGCTCGCCGCAAGCTCGGCAGTTTCGTCGCCGCCTATATGAAAAAACTTTTCCGGCTGGAATACATCAATCACCTCTTCGACAAGGTCCAGCACGAATGGAACAGATCGCGGGTTGGTTACATCCACATGATGCCGCAGCCCCGCCGCTTCCCTCAGGTGCGCGTAAGCTGGCTTGTTCATAACGAATTCAAGGTGACCAAGCGTTTGCACAAGAGGCACGACGTCCATCCCTGTTTTTCTGCACTCCTGCGCCCACTCGCGCCACTGCCCATGGGTTGGAGCATCGGGATGCGCAAGCGCGGGATGTCTCGAGAATCTGAATTTATCCTCAATCTCGAGGACGACTGTGTTGAAGCCCCACTGCTTTAGCCGCCTCATGAACTCAAGCAGATAGTCAAGTCGCCACATGGCTCGTTTCAGATCGATGTGGTAGGCAAACATGCGGGAGTGTGGTGTTGTTTTCATATTCAAACAGACGCCGTCACCGTGTATATGGGTACAGCTTAAATTAAATTCCAAGCAGACCGCTGAACTCTGCCCAGATATCTCTGGCGCGGTACTCTGCCAGACGCTCGCGCTGACGCGCCATCACTGCCTCTTTCAATTCGGGCGAATGGAGGACGCGCCCCATAGTCTCCGCGATGGTGGCACTGTCGGCGTTCTCGAAAAGCACTCCGGCGCCGTTCAGCGTTTCGGGGACTGCAGCGGCGGCATTTGCAAAAATTGGAACATCCCATGCCATCGCCTCAATAAGCGGTGCGCAGAATCCCTCGTGATCGCTCATGCACAGGAAAGCGCTGGCAGTGTCGTAACATGCGTTGAGCTCATCGTCCTTCACATGTTCAGTAAAGACGACGTTTTTGACAGCGAGGCTGTATATCACTCCGAGGAGCATTGCCTTGTACGACTCCTGACCGCTTGAAGAACCCACGAGCACAAGTCTGCTGTTTGGGTTCACGTACAGTTGGTAGTAACTGAAAACTTCGATAAGCTTGTCAAAGCGCTTGTTGGGGACAACCCGACCAACGAACAAAATATTTTCCCGCCCGTCGTGCGTAAGCTTATGCTTCATCCCCGCCGAAATCTCACCATGACCATAATCAGCATCGATGGCAAGCGGGAACACCTTCACGTCTTTGTAGCCGAGTTCGGTCAGTTCGGAGGCGTTATATGCGCTGACGGCGAGGTTGATATCTGCCGAGCCAGCCATCGCCGCCAACTGCCGCCTTCCTTCGTTCAAGACTTGAGCAAAAGTCGGACTTAAACGATCGAAAAAATGAGATGGAGTTATGTTGTGGTAGAGTATCGCCTTGCGGCAATTGAGCGACTCGAAGATGGCGTTGGATCTGTTGCCTATGGACAGGTGCAGAAGCGCGATGTCTTCGGGCTTGACTACGGCAGCAAGTTCGTCAATGTCGTGTACTTCACTGCCAACCTTTTGGACAGTGTTTTGCCGCGGGCAGTAGATGCGCGACTCGTGACCGTTGCGTTCTGCGAGTGATTTAAGCAGAACCGCCTCGTTGCTTATAGCGTCACCCTCCCTGAAGCCTGAAACTAATTGGTATATCCTGATGCCTGCCATTTTTCTGTGTCGTCCCCAGAGTGTCCTTTATTTCACCGAATCCGGATCGACGCCTGCATTGCGCAATTTAGCCCCGACTTTTTCGTTCGGGAAAATCTGATAACTTTTAATCCACCAAGGCACTCCAGCCTTAGAACCGCCTGTCGCGGCAAAGATATCCCCTATGTGGTCGTACGGCTCGTGTTGTTCATCATACGCATTTGCCACCGCCTTCATCATGCTTGATGTGGCGCCGGCATAATCGCCCCTTTTGTATAGCACCCAGCCAAGCGTGTCCAGATATGCGGACTCATCAGGCTCGGCTCTTACCACAGAGTCTATTAAATCGAGAGCTCGATCGAGATCACGCCCCTCTTCGGCAAGCAAATACGCAATGCAGTTTTTGAGGCCTACGTTTTCAGGAGCAGCCTCCAATGCGCGATCGAGTACAGCGAACCCTTCGTCTTTTCGTCCAAGATAGTATAGCAACATGCCCTTGACTTCGAAGTGCTGCCAAGGCGGAGTCTTTCCCGGGAAGTTGTCTTCGAGCGCCTTCTCGCCTTTTTCAAATTCCGCCCAGCCGCGCTCCGACATCATGAAATACCCAAGCAAAGAAGCTTTTGCGAGCGCAAATGCATAATCAAGCCTCGAATCATGTTCGTGCTTGTCAAGCTGTTGCAGAGTCTCCTCCAGCTTGTCGTACTTAGGCAATCCCGGCGACCGTGGATTAAGGAGAAACAGAGGAGATGCATTCAGCGGATCCTCCAGCATGCCACGAGTTATAAGCTCCATTGCCGCCTTTTCATCCGGTCTGGATTTCATCAGAAACGAATACCCGGCCGTTACGCAAAGATGACTTCTCTGCTTGACCTCAACAGCCGCCTCCAGCGCCATATCAAGCAGGCGTGTAACAAGCTCCACCCCGTTCGTCTGCGAAGCCATACTGCCGCAAGCATATCTAAACACAGCGAGGTAATCGTCGAAACCATCAGCCGGCGGCTTGAAACCAAACTCTTCCGCCATACCAGTCAGATCGGAAAACGCATCGAAAAACAAGTCGGTTTTTTTCATCTCTGAAAAACCGGCCATGCGCATAGCATGCACTTGATAACGGCCAGAAAGCCGGCTGGTCATAAGTTCTGTATCGGAAAACTTCAGCAATACATCGCTACACTTTATAAACGCCTCCGCGAACTTGTGTGCTTTCGCGAAAATAAAGGCGCCCGCCCAAGCGTCCACATCGTTTCTTTTCAACTCCGCCAAGCTTATCATTTCAGACATGGCGGCCTCGTTGTCGTTCAGCGCGACGAGCAGTTTTAAAAGCTCAGACCTGGGCTCGAGACTCGAAGGATCCGCCGAAACAGCCCTGCGGTAAAGGTCGACAGCCGTGCGGTAATCATCCTCCGTTTTCGCCCCTTCGGCAACAGCCATACCTTCGGCATAAAACGCCAATGCCGCCGCCCCGTTGGTGGAGACGGCGGAACTCTGCATTTCGCCTATTTCCGGATCCGACGCCCCTGCGGCACATGATCCGTATGAGAGGAGTAGAAGCACCCCAGCAGCAACTGCATGTAACCTGGTGCCCACGACAACCCCGCCCTACTTGTTCTTGTGGCGGTTGAGCTTCAAGCGTTTGTCGTGCTTGTGCTTTGACATCTTAGCACGGCGCTTCTTCTTAATAGATCCCACGTGGGTTTCTCCTCTAGTTTGTTAATGACACACCGACAAAAAAGACTCACAGCCGGTTCTACCGGCCGCCATCGGCTAATTAATTCCTGATGGCGCGTACTTTACTTAAAACCTGCGGGGAAGTCCAGTAAAAAGTAATCCCCGTATAATAAACCCGGAACAATAAAGTATTAACACGATATTTCTTGAAACCGCAGTTCTAAATAGTGTAGTATTCAACCGAGTCCGAAACAAAGGACTTTTTCGCGGAGGGGTGGCGGAGTGGCCGAACGCGGCGGTCTTGAAAACCGTTGAGGCGCAAGCTTCCGGGGGTTCGAATC
Organism: uncultured Lentisphaerales bacterium; assembly: GCA_964405775.1. Taxonomy (GTDB): domain Bacteria; phylum Verrucomicrobiota; class Kiritimatiellia; order RFP12; family UBA3636; genus JAAZFF01. Next base: position 64 of record CAYOPG010000057.1, on the reverse strand, counting down.
CCTCCCCCTCCGCCATTTATGGCACAATCTCAATGATACGGCAAGGAGCATGATTGCGTATGTC
>CAYOPG010000056.1:0-14351 GCA_964405775.1 uncultured Lentisphaerales bacterium | reverse complement strand
GAGGGTGCTGAAGGCAAGGGGAGGGTAGCCCTGCTCCCAAGGGTAGTATTCCTCGAATGCGCCATGGCGAATGGCGCGTGTGTTCCAGAAACGGCATGAACCGGCGGCAATCTTGCTGGCGAAGTCGGCGGGGACGAGGCGCGGGTTGCAGACCTTGGCGGCAGTGTAGACGGTGTAGCCGCCCTGCTGGAGGATAATCGAGGCGAAATCACGGATCCGGTAGTGCCACCAATTGCGGTCGAAACATCCATAGGCGGGGTTCCCGGTATCGCGGCAGGCCTGCGTAAGGATGCGTGGCAGGGCGGTCTCGAGTACAGATGCAAGATTGTGCGATATTTGGACGGGATTCATAAAGTGGTGGATGCTTCGTGGATGGTGATTTCGTAAGCGGAAAGGCCTTTGCGTTTGGTGGGGCGGCTGATCGCCTTCCAGCCGAGGCGCATCCTGTTGAAGACGGGGCCAAGCCATTTTTCCGGAATTTTACAGACAAGCCAACGTGCCGGCCGCGTGCGGCAGCAGGCGAAAATGGTGCTGACGACGCATTCAACCGCCTTTCGCGACGCGGCGATGTGTTTCGGGGCGTAACCGTAGTCCGGAGCCGGTTTGCCGAGCAATCGCCGTATGCTGCAGCGAATGTACCCACCCCTTTTTTTGAAATCAAGCATGTGGCCGTGCATGTCACCTGCCTTGAGAGGATCTTCTCGGTTGAGGACGAGCAACCCCTTTGCCTCCATTTCCTGGATGATCGCCTCCATTTCTTCCGTGCGCGTCACCACAACCGATACTCCGCCTTGTTTAGCCTTTTCGAATTTTGGCGACCAAGCATCGCCAACAGCCAAATCAGCGAACTCATTGCAGAAATCCATGCTGAGCAGACTCGTGTTAGTGACAAAAAAAGGAATGAGAAAATTGTAATAGACCTTAGGTGAACGTAGTGTCTTGCCGCTACGTGTAACTATTTCCAGATATCCGGGCCACTCGCCAGCACGCCATTTAACTCGTACGACCTCGTCTGACTTTTTGATTCTATTTGATTTTAGGTAGTAGTCCAAGGCTTGTGGAGTTAGTGCGGTGCCCGTGTATGGACCCAGGACATAGGCTATTTGGAGAGCTCTGGAGTCTCCGTTCTGTTGCAGTGCGCGAATTGTTGCGGACTGCTCTGGTGTGCAAACGATGGCATACCGTTTCCCCGGCTCAAATTGGGACAACAATGGGATCATCGGGACGTGAAAATATACGGATCCCGAGCAATCAAGAATTTCGGATGGAGTTTTTGCGAGCACTGCAGATGCCTCCATCGGGGTCGGAATGCCTTGTTGTGCCAGTACTGCGCCATCAATGCGTTCTGTCTCCATAAGATATTGCAGTACGCGGGTTGTTACGCCGCCTGAAGCGCCTGCGAGACGAATTTTCGGGTCAGTAGCATTGCCTGTTCTGACGGTTTGTACAATGCCTGTCAACCAGCTTGCAGGGTGTTTCCCGTAATGAGCCTCATAGAGCGCTGGGTATTTTATGCCGTTACCAGGGCAAACGTCAAAGGGGTATGCGGTCGTTACTGGCAGGTCGTGGCAAGAGGGTTTGTATCCGTTTTGTGTTAGCACCATTTTTGCCGCTTCATTTTTTGACAGGTAGACACAACATCCGCAAGAAGCACAGATGCTTATATCGCAGAGACCTTTAAGCTGAGGTTTGTCAATCATGATTGGCATGTGCCGTGTTCGTTGGTTAAATTAGGATGAATGCCATGTTGGCAGCTTGAAATGTCCATGGTGTGAGCTGTCTTTCTCTGCGATGTCTTTGGATAATGCGGAGAAAATGCAGACATCGGCAACAAGAAACAGGGGCGGAATTCGTGTACTACCATCCCTTAGAATTGATCTGGCAAATTTGAATTTTCCGTTCATCGCCACACAGTATACGTACGGTGTCTGGACTCAATGGTAGAATCGTGGGTCATGTCATGTGTTTCTGGATATACCGTATTTCAGGATGCACCAAATAGCACGGAAGCCGTCCTTCCAGCCGATCTTTTTGCCTTCTTTATAGGTCCTGCCGGAGTAGCTGATGCCCATTTCATAAATACGGTAGTCTTTCTTGGCGATGCGCGCGGTTACTTCCGGTTCAAACCCGAATCGGTCTTGCTGGAGCTTTGGCAGGATTTCCTGAATGCACTCACGGCGGAAGACTTTGTAGCATGTCTCCATGTCAGTCAGGTTAAGATTGGTGAAGAAGTTGGAAAGGGTGGTGAGAAACTTGTTCCCGACAGAATGCCAGTAGTAAAGCACGCGGTGCTCGCGGTTGCCAAGGAAGCGACTCCCGTACACAACATCAGCCTTGCCTTCGATTATCGGCTTGAGCAGCATGGGATATTCGTTGGGGTTATACTCCAGATCGGCGTCCTGAATTATCACGGCGTCGCCTGTGGCATGGGCGAATCCTGTGCGCAACCCCGCGCCCTTGCCCTTGTTTACTTCGTGGTAAAGCAACGTGATCGTGTTGAAGGAGTCATCTTTATGCTCCTCCGCCAGAACTTCCATTATTTCGCGAGAGTTGTCCTTGCTACAGTCGTCCACCAGAATGATCTGCTTCTTAATTGGCACATCCACTACCGCCTTGACCAACGTGGAGAGCGTCTTTTCCTCGTTGTAAACCGGAATCACAACTGATAGAACAAAGGCGTCTGGTATAACGAACAGGCCGAGCGATTTGCATACGGCCTCACCCAGTAAGGCGCAAGTTCTTGAGTAAGATTGGGAGGAGAATGGGGATTCGTGCATGTGAATGGTGATAGGAGGTGTATTAGAGTGTAGGCTTTAGCTGGCAAGCAGTATCGAAATTTCGGGCGAAGCAGTGAAAATTTAATTATAGCACATTTTAATTTCGAAGTGCTATGCCCAAGTTTCGTGCACAAAACTGTCAACTTGCAGACGCAGGCAGATTGCAGTATTATCTGTAGAGTTTTTTTTGACGCGCCGCGCAACACTCGGCGCAACTCGGATCAAACCAATTATGTACAACCCAGTTTCGAACAAGACAGATTTCAATGCGATGGAGGAAGGCGTCCTCCAATTTTGGCGTGAGCATGACACTTTTCAAAAGAGTCTGAATCAGACAGAAGGTGGCAAGGAGTTCGTGTTTTACGACGGACCCCCGTTCGCCACGGGATTACCACACTACGGCCACCTGCTCGCCGGCACGATCAAAGACATCATACCGCGCTACCAGACTATGCGCGGCATGCATGTGGAACGCCGCTTTGGTTGGGATTGCCACGGGCTGCCGATCGAGGCGCTCGCTCAGGATGCGCTCGGCATATCCGGCGCGCATGATATCCAGAAGTTTGGCGTCGACAAGTTCAATGAACAGTGTCGTTCCATGGTTCTGCGCTATGTAGGCGAGTGGCGTCGCACGGTCACGCGCATGGGGCGCTGGGTCGATTTTGACAACGACTACAAGACGCTGGATCTGGATTTCATGGAGACTATCTGGTGGGTCTTCAAGCAGCTATGGGAGCAAGGTCGCGTGTACAAGTCGTACCGCATCATGCCATACTCCTGGAAGCTCAACACACCACTTTCAAACTTCGAGGCGGGTAGCAACTACAAGGATGTCCAAGACCCTGCCATTACAGTGCGTGTCAAAGTCAAGAAAGGGGCACCCGCGGAATGGGGGCAGACAAGTTTTCTCATCTGGACAACCACTCCATGGACACTGCCCGCTAACCTAGCAATATGCGCGGGTCCTGATATCGACTACGTTGCCGTGCGAGATAAAGAAGACGGCACGGTTTATGTCCTTGCAGAGGCTCGTCTTGACTCCGTTTATAAAAAGTCCGACGCGTACGATGTTGTCGCCAAGCTTAAAGGCACCAACCTCAAAGGTTGGATCTACGAGCCGCTATTCCCTTATTTTAAGGACGTGCCCGGCGCGTTTACTGTTTTCAATGGCGATTTTGTGACAACATCCGACGGCACAGGCCTCGTGCATCTCGCTCCTTCATATGGCGAGGACGACTTCCAGACTTGCCGCGCAGCGGGACTAAAGGAGATTGCCGATCCGCTTGACTCCGACTGCAACTTCACATCTCAAGTTCCCGAGTATGAAGGCATCTTTTGCAAAGATGCCGACAAACTCATCATACGACGCCTCAAGGACGAGGGCAAACTAGTTCACCAGACGACGCTAGTCCACTCCTATCCGTTTTGCGACCGCACCGACACGCCCCTCATATACCGCGCGATCGATGCTTGGTATGTGCGGGTTGAAGACGTCAGAGGTCGCCTCGTAGCCAACAACGAGGCAGTAGGTTGGATGCCGGAGTACGTTGGCGAAAAACGTTTCGCCAACTGGCTCAAGGACGCAAATGATTGGAACATCTCGCGCAACCGGTTCTGGGGGTCGTGCATACCTCTCTGGATAAATGAGAAAGACCCCAACGACATTATCTGCGTCGGTTCGATTGAAGAACTGCAAAAGCTGTCCGGTGTCAGGCTTAATGACCTGCACAAGCATTTTGTGGATCCCGTGGTTATCAAGCGCGATGGCAAGACGTATCGCCGTACTCCCGAGGTGCTAGACTGTTGGTTCGAGTCTGGCTCGATGCCATACGCCCAGCAGCATTACCCATTCGAAAACAAGGAGAAATTCGGCAACATCTATCCCGCTGACTTCATCGCGGAGGGTCTAGACCAGACTCGTGGTTGGTTCTATACGCTACTCGTGCTCGGATCGATGCTGTTCGACAAATCCCCATACAGGAATGTTGTCGTAAACGGCCTTATACTTGCTGAGGACGGCAAGAAGATGTCAAAACGCCTTAAGAACTATCCAGACCCAATGGAAGTAGTGACAACTTATGGCGCCGATGCATTGCGTCTTTACATGATCAACTCCGCGGTCGTGCGCGGTGAGAACCTGCGCTTCAGCGAGGCGGGGGTCAAGCAGGTGCTTCGAGATTTGCTCATCCCCTGGTGGAACTCCTATTCGTTCTTTGTAACATACGCCAATGTCGATGGGTGGTGTGAAGACGCGCTGGTTACGCCAGATTCAGACAACGAGCTCGACCGTTGGATCGTATCTTCACTTGAGACGCTGATCTCAGATGTGACGGAGGCGATGGACTCCTATGATCTTCAGCGTTCAGTGCGCCCGTTTGTAGGTTTTGTAGAGAACCTGACCAACTGGTACATACGCCGTAGCCGCCGCCGCTTCTGGAAATCGCAGAACGACGCCGACAAGCTCAGTGCGTACCGCACTTTGCGTTACATACTCGTGCAGCTTTGCAAGGTTGCAGCGCCTTTCACCCCGTTTATAGCAGAGGAAATCTACCGCAACTTGCGCGGCTCCGGCATGCCCGAATCAGTCCACCTCTGCGAATTCCCGAAAGCTAACGCCGCCGCGCGCGATACCAAGCTTGAGGAGCAAATGACACACGCACAGACCGCTGTGAATCTAGGGCACTTTCTGAGAAAGCAGCGCGACATGAAAGTGCGCCAACCTCTAGCGCGCGCTGTCGTTGTGTCCGCTCGTCCCGACGTAGTTGACGCGTTGCGTCCCATGGCGGATGTTATTGCCGAGGAGCTAAACGTCAAGAGCGTTGAGTTCGGCACGGACGAATCCAGATTCGTATCATTAACCGCGAAGGCAAACTTCAAGGCTTTAGGCTCGAAGCTTGGCAAGCGCATGAAATCTGTTGCGGCAGCAATCGAAGCGCTCCCTTCAGAAGAACTTGAGCGTCTGGGTGGCGGCAACACAATAACCATTGAAATTGGCGATGAAGGACCTGCGGTTGAGCTTACCGCGGATGACGTGCTCTTGCAGCGCATTGAACGCGAGGGTATGACCGTCGCGAACGAAGGGGCGGTGACCATCGCGCTAGACACGCGTCTTGACCAAGCTCTTATAAACGAAGGAATGGCCAGAGAATTCGTCTCCAAAGTGCAGGCAACGCGCAAAGACAACGGCTATGACGTCTCCCAGCGAATCTCTATAAGGTACGAAGCAGACTCTGCCACCGCTGCTGCGATTGCAAGCCATGCAGACTACATCTGCGCAGAAACTCTCTGTACGGACTTTGCTCGAGGGGTATCTCCTGAAGCAGTCGAGGTCGACATCAACGGCAATCCGGTGAAGATAGTTCTCGCGAAAGCATAATGCTTATTGCACACTACTAGCGTAGTTCTGCAGGATCTGATTATTGAGGGGGCTACTACTTCCACACTATTGCAAGTGTGGAAGTAGTTCTGGTAGATGTAAGTAGTTTAAGATGTTTAAGCAGGGGTACTTAGCAAAGTCATAACTTCCACACTATTGCAAGTGTGGAAGTACGTTTTCGATGGGGTGTGTGTCAAAAAAGTGACATGAGAATCTGATTATGCTTGCATGGCATGGGGGGTCTAATAATATTGTTTGATTTTTTGTAGTAAATCAGGTATATGTAGCCCCCGTCGGCTAGAGTTTTATTATTTTCAACTGTGGAATTTGGCAATGAGTGAGATCTCTCCGAAGCTGTCACCAACGCTATGGCGAACTTGTCGGGTACTTGCGAATAAGACTCGGTTGAAAAGCCTTAAAGTGGTGATCGATAATCCGGATATATGTGTCACAGATGTTGCCGCAGCACTGGGAACAACAGAAGATGAGGCAAGCAAAGCACTCCGAGCCCTGCAATCACGCGGGTTGATATCAGCAAGACGGGTAAGCCGATGGGTACTTTATTTCCCTTCCCCAGATCCATTGGTAGATAGTGCCAAACATTTTTTGAAGGCTGTTTCTAAGGCTCTTCACGATGATGAAACCTACAACATCATGGATATAGAAAGAGCGTGTACTGCCTATACGCATGTACGAAGGATCGCAATAATACGGCTACTCTATTATTCTAGTCCTATGTCGATTTCAAGCATCGAGACGGCAACAGCTTATAGTTTTCAGGCTATTAAACGGCATTTAGCAAAACTCGTTGATCGTCAGATTGTATCGGAAAACGAAGGTGCTTATTCTTTCTGCGAGCCAAAAGATCCGTTCCAAAAACAGCTTTTAAGGATTATCCTTAACGCTCAGACTGCCTAAGAAAGATCAAAAAAGAGAAGGTTCGTCAAGAATTGCTACAGGCGCATAGCTGTGCCGGTGAATTGAGCAGGAACCGTTTACGCGCAATGCTTCCAGATGTTCAGGGGTTGGGTAGCCCTTGTGTTTTGCGAACCCATACGCGGGATATAGTAAATCCATTTCGCACATTATGCGATCGCGCTCTGTTTTGGCGACAACGCTCGCAGCCGCGATGAGAAAGCTCTTTGAGTCGCCCTTTACGATCGCCGTGGATTCGCAGGGAAGGCCGCGTACTGGAAGACCGTCCACCAAGACGTGATCAGGAATGCCATGTCTTAGATTTTCAACAGCTCGCCTCATAGCTAAATGCGTCGCTTGCAAAATGTTGATTGCGTCTATTTCAGTATTATTGGCAACACCAATGCCTATCTCCACTCCATCTGTGCTGCTGAGAATGGAAATATGGTGTTCGCGTTGTGTGGCCGAAAGTTGCTTGCTGTCGTTGAGACCAGCCAGTGCGCCGGAATGCAATTCCAACGCGAGTTCAGATGGCATAACAACCACGCCCGCCACAACCGGGCCGGCGAGAGGACCACGTCCGGCCTCGTCAACGCCCGCAAGACGAGCGTAGGGGTTCGATGACCAGAAGCGGGTTTCATACGAGAGCAAGTCGAGCCCCGTAGACTTCGGTTTTATTCCTTTTCGCGCAGGCGGGTCTTTTTGCCGCTAAGGTCGCGCAGGTAGTAGAGCTTTGCACGGCGGACATGAGCCGAACGCTCGACTTCCACCTTCGCAATGTGTGGGGAATGGACTGGGAAGACCTTCTCTACGCCGATGCCATACGATGTGCGGCGAACCGTGAAGGTTTCGTTCGCGCCGTTGCCATCACGCGCTATTACCGTTCCGGCAAACACCTGAATGCGCTCCTTGTCGCCTTCTTTGATTTTAATAGAGACCTTAACTCCGTCTCCAATTTCGAACTGGGGCGCTTCAGCCTTTTCGTTCTCCGCCGTAATTTTGTCCAGTATGGTGCTCATATCAGTTTCTCTCCTGCTGTGCGGTGTCCTCTCCGGATTCCGCTTGCGGCCGAGCCATTGACCCAGCCAAGTTCTTTTCTTCCGTTATGACGCGGGCTATCCCGCGATGTTTTTTCTTCTTTTCCTTCGTTTCTTCCTTGCGCGGCAGTCCCATTCGCGCCGCCAAATCAGGTCTTCTTTCCATGGTGATGCGTTCCGCCTCTTTGCGCCGCCATTCTGCGATTGCCGCGTGGTTGCCGTCTTGCAGAATTTCCGGCACTCTCAGTCCCCTGTACACAACTGGTCTTGTGTACTGAGGGTGATCGAGCAGACCTGTCTCGAACGACTCATCTGTCGTGGCACCGTCTCCCCCAAGAACTCCCGGTAGCAACCTGACCACTGCGTCGACCACAACAGCCGCCGGCAGCACCCCGTTTGTAAGAACGTAATCGCCGATTGAAAACTCTTCCGGCTTAAGCAGCTGTCTCACCCTGTCGTCTATCCCCTCATAGTGCCCGCATATGAAAACTATGTGCTTTTCCTCTGCCAGGCGGTGTGCGTCGGCCTGTTCGAACTGGCTCCCCGAAGGCGTCATCATGACTATTTTGGATTCCTTGTCGGCTACCGATTCGACCGCCTGAACAAGTGGATCCGCCAGCATGATCATCCCGGGACCTCCACCATACGGACGATCGTCAGTAGTGTGTCTGGCGTCCTCCGTGAAGTCCCTGGGGTTGACCGTCCCGAACTGCACCGCCTCCATTGCCGCCGCTCTTTTCAGCATGCTTTGCTTCAAAAAGCCATCAAGCATTTCAGGAAAGATCGTGACAAAGTCAATGCGCAGGCAATTGGATTGGTTCACCTCCAGGACCCCTTTGGCGCTTACGCAGGGTCTACTCGGCGGGCTTGGCCGCTTCGGCCGCCTGTGTGTCGGACGAAGTCTTCTCGCGGCGAACAAGACTGCGGACAGTGTCGCTCAACTGCGCGCCGTTGTTCTTCCAATAGTTGATACGCTCCATGTTAATGCCAAAATTTTTGCCGGTTTTCTTCGGGTCGTACCAGCCCAGCATTTCAATGAAGCGCCCGTCCCTCGGGAAACGGGTATCTGTTGCCACGACGCGGAAACAGTTATCCCTGTTTGCGCCCGTGCGTGTCAATCTAACTTTAACGGACATGTATTCCTCTTACTTTGTGAACGAAACGAATGAAAAGGCAAGCATTGTGGCATATGACTGCTTGGAAATCCAGCAAAAAAACACTCGAATTCAAATTTTACCGAATTTTGATCAGCACAAGAAACAGAACCGGCATGAGAAAAGCCTGTATGAGAACGAACCTCATCAGAACCTGAGCGTTGGACCACTTCAGGTTGTGGCGGCAGTGGTCGTGTACTGGGAAGCGAAATCTGTGTAACTGCCTGACGACCCAGCCGGGATGGTGGTCGACAGCATCCACAGCTGAATCCTCGGCCTTTTTCTGATATGGGTTTGAAATGTCCAATCCCAAACGGGCAAGCATCTTGAGGAGTGCAATTTTCATAAGACCAGTGCCGCCGTTCAGCAGAACGATAGGCGCCACGACCAGTACAAGCAGCGGGTTCCCGCACGTCATAACCGCCACTCCGACAAGTAGTCCGAGGAATCGCGACCCCGCGTCTCCCATCAATACCTTGCTTGGCTCGGCATTGAACCAGAGATAGCCCGCCACACTGCCCGCGAAAGTGGCTGTCAGGATCGCCCATCGTCCGCCTTCTGTGTAATGAGGCACAAGCAGGGTTTCCGCGACAAGTTTGTTTCCGACGACGCCATACAGGAACACCGCCAGTGCGAATAGAGACATAAGAGTCAATGCGCCCGCGAGACCGTCGACTCCGTCTGAGCAGTTCGTGGCGTTCATGGTGATCCAAAGCACAGGCACTGCGATTGCGACGTACCACCACCAGTCGAGCATAATAGACTGTTTCCAGAAGGGGAGCCATATCTCGACAGGCTGTCCGAGGCAAAGAAACATCGCGGTGGCGAAGGCTATGATGAAATCAAACGTCCCTTTCTTCATGCGTCCCCATGGCTTTTCCGCCTTGTCGTCCAGATATCCCGTTAACATAGCCGCGAAAAGGCACACAACTATAGCCCACTGCCGGTTTACGAGGAGTCGCCACGAAGAGGTTGTCGAAGCGACCTCATTCTTGATGGAGCCATACAGTTCGCCGAAGGTAGTTGCCGTATCCAGTGACGGATCCGTTATTGGGAGTACCAGCAGCAAGACTGGAAGTGTAAGCCATAGCATGAGTCGGCCAGCTCCTGTGGGTTTCCCCGCTGACTTCTCTCCGTCCTTGACGAGTTTTTTGCCGCGGTCACGGGGTAGGACGTGCCAGAGTCTCGGGAGAAAACACCATACGGACAAAGCCGCGAGCATTGCGCCTATGCAGACCAGAACCAGATGAGAGCCCATGATGCGAAAAGGGCCCCATGCAGAGGTGAGATATTTAAGATAAAACAGCATTGTAAATCATACTTTTTGTAAAATGAAGCGCCTTTAAAAAGGCAATAACGAATGGAGCGGATTCTAGCAGATGCAGGGCTGGTAAGGAATAAAATTTTGAGTGCGCAAACTTCCGGGGAAATTTTTCCATGTTGACTTTATGAGAAAGAAAAGAGTATCTTCTCGCATTAAGAAGTCGTTTGGGTGAACATCTTTTTATTTGTTAACAATGCCAACGATTATGATATGACAGTCGACATACAAAAGTGTAAATAATACAGATGGAGATAAAAATGAAAAAAAGTTAATTGCAGCGTTGTCTACGTTAGTCTGCCTTTGTCTTTCGGCAGGCGCGGCAAACACGTTTACGGCGGTTTCTGGCAACGACTGGAACACCCTCGTCAACTGGAGCGCGGGGATCGTGCCCACCAACGGAGAATCGGTTGTCATTAATGACAACGTGACCCTTACAAACTCGACGGCATCACTTGCGTCACTCTCGGTGGCAACAGGGAAGACACTAACGTTCGACGGATGGGATACTGTGCTAAACGCAAGTGCCGTGTCCGTAACAGGCACGGTGACGCACGCTCAAAACTCCGCGACCACGACGAACTCGCTCGGCGTGTGGGTGCCGAATGCGCGTGTGCAGATCAACTGCGACACCATTACGGTCGCCACAGGCGGCAAGATTTCGGCAGACGCGCTCGGCTTTCTGGGCGGCAAGCTCAGGTATGCTGCAGGCAATGGCCCCGGCGGCGGTGCCGCCAACTCCATCAACGGCGGCAGCCATGGCGGGAGGGCAGTTTCGGGGAATTCGGGCATTGCAGCTGCATCGCCTTATGGCGATGCGGCTTCGCCTGCGGGCTGGGTTGGTAGTGGCGGTGCGGCAGGCGATGGCAACGACCGCCCAGGCGGCAACGGAGGCGGTGCGATTTCCATTGTGGCCTCTGGCGTGGTGACCGTCAACGGCACGATATCCGCCAACGGCCAGAATGCTTCCTACGTCCATGGCGGCGGCGGCTCCGGCGGCTCGGTTGCCATTTCATGCCTTAGTATCGATGGCTCCGGCACGGTGTCGGCAGCCGGCGGAAAGGGCTTAACATGGGGCAGCAGCGGCGCAGGCGGGCGTGTTGCCATTGCCTACGATGCCGCAGCTATGCAGGCGGCTCCGCTGCCCGCGCTCGTCTTCTCGGCGGCCGCTGGGCTAGGGGGATCATGGTCGCAAAATTCCAACATTTGGCCTGCTACGCCCGCCTTGTTCGACTCGGAGCCCGGCTCGCTCTGGTTTACGGACGGGCAGTTCCTGACGAGGCTTGGCACCGAGACTTTCCGGCACAGCGGTTACTGGGTGCAGGAGAGCGGCACGCAGTGGGATTTGCCGTCCCTCAAGATGGAGAACGCGTGGCTGGCGTTCCCGAACCCCGGGTTTGTGCTGAACATCGCGGGGGACATGAGCATAAAAGGCACGGATCCTCGCATCCACAAAGCCACCTTCACCAACGGCACGCTCAAGTGCGGCGGCAACCTGACGGTGGACAAGGCGAAGATTGACATGATGACGAGTTTCGATGGGTCGCCCACGGTTGATGTGACCGGCAACATGTCCATGCTCAACGCGGCCGTCATCGACATGCGCCTCGGCGGCGCGAGCCCGACCGAGCCGGGATTCGAGGGAGTTGTCGAGGTGGGCGGCGCAATGTCGCTCGCAGGCAACAGCATCATATACCTGTACTCGCACCCGACGAACGGCGGCACGGCGCTCTTCCGCGTGGGGTCGCTTGATGTGGCGGCAGGCAGTGCGTTCGATGCCAACGGCAGGGGATACAGGGGCGGCAAGAAAAAGGACGAACCCGGGTTTGGCCCGGGGGCAGGGCAGAAGATCACTGGCGGATATGGCGGCGGCGGGTACGGCGGGGTCGGCGGTCTTAGCGGCCCCACCTCCGGCAACACGTATGCAACGGCGGAGGCCCCCACGGAACCCGGCAGCGGCGGTAGCGCGGCAGACCAAGATACCCGCACCGGCGGCAATGGCGGCGGGGCTATATGGATTGAGTCCACCGGCTCCGTAGTGCTAAACGGCAGCCTGCTCGCTAATGGCGATCCTGGCATCGGCACACATGCGGGCGGTGGGTCTGGCGGTGGCATATACATAAAGTGCAGCGCAATCTCCGGCAGCGGAATTGCCAGCGCAGGCGGTGGGCAGGGTATTGGACTATGGGGCGGCGGCGGCGGCGGCGGGCGCATTGCTGTTGATTACGACGCCACGGCGCAGGCGGCGGCCGCAAACAAGAACGTGCGTTTTTACGTAATGCATGGCTCCGCTCCAGCAGAGAAATATCTGGGCAGCGCCGGGACGCTTTATTTCCCTGATACGCAACTCCTTGTTGATTCTAATGGGTTCTTGGTAAGCTCCGGATTACCTGTAATTCCAAGCTTCACATCGTGGGAGCTTGACCGCCTTATCGTCAGCAATTCCTATTTGTTACTCCCTGACAACTTCACACTTAACGTTACAAACGACCTTGTAATTTCCGGCACGTCGCCAACAACGCACAAACTGGTTGCGCACGGAGGCGTGATCAATGCCGGCAGCATGCGTCTCGACAAAAATGCCGGACTTGAAATTTATGCTGACATCGTTTCTGACCCGTTGACACCCGGCGCGTTGGTCAATGTCGATGGCGAGATGTACCTCGGGCAGAACACCTGGGTATATCCTATATCGCACCCGACAAACGGCGGCTCTGTCAAATTCTCAGTCGGTTCGCTAAACGTGCAGGCTACGAGCGGCTTCGACGCCACCGGCAGAGGATTTCAGGGCGGCCCGGGTTGGTACAATGGATCGCCTGTTGGCTACAGCGATGGATACGGCCCCGGCCGTGGCGGATGGGTGAACGGTACAGCTTACAACGTGTTCAGCAAAGGCAGCGGTGCAGGACATGGCGGTCTCGGCGTTGAAAACACCCCCGTTTATGGCCATACATACGGCGACTATACCGCGCCAGTGCAGCCGGGAAGCGGTGGAGCCGGCGGCGATTCAACCTCACGTCTCGGCGGCAACGGCGGCGGAGTTGTCTGGATTCAGGCAACCGGAACTGTGAACGTAAATGGGGTGCTATTGGCAGATGCTACGACTCCAGACGAAGAGGGTGGCGCAGGTTCGGGCGGCAGCGTGTTCCTGACGTGCGACAAGATCACAGGCGTTGGCGGGCGGATCAGCGCCTCAGTGCCGCCTCTCTCCGGGAGACGCCGTAGCGGCGGCGCAGGCGGTCGTATCGCCGTCGTCTACAACACAGCGTCCCAGAATGCCACGCCCGTGCCGGACATCAGGTTCTCCGCGTCCGCTGCTAATTCAACCGACGGCTCAGCTAGGGAATCCCAGTACGCCGGACTCGGCTCCCTGTACTTCCCGGACAACATGTTCCTCTCACAGACCGACGTTCTCAAACTCAGTGGCGTTTGGATGCGTGACGACTTTGCGGGCTGGGATCAAGAGACGCTTATGATTGATAACGCCTGGCTGGACATGGCTAGCGGCGAAACCCCCGTAGCGTTGACAGGCAACTTGGTTGTTCTCGGAACCAACCCCAACCTGAGCCGTCTTGTGCTCACGAACAGCCAGGTCTCGGTCGGCGGGAATACGCTTCTCGACGGCGGCGGGCTCGTGCTGTACCCGGGCGAGACTTCGATCGCCTCGATGGACGTCGCGGGGAATCTCGTCGTGACCAACAAAGGCGCGATCCACGTCACAGGCGGCATCACGGACTCCGTGTTCGAATATGGTGCGCAAGTCGACGTGGC
>CAYOPG010000055.1:0-14742 GCA_964405775.1 uncultured Lentisphaerales bacterium | reverse complement strand
CGGTTTTCCCGTCTGAGTTTTCCGTTAAGGACTGGGATACAGCTAAACTTGTGGCTCGCGGCATCGGCTTTAAGGACGAGTCCATAACCGTTGATTTCAAGAACGACGCAACCATATTTACAGTAAGATGATGCCCCAATTCACATTCCAGAGCGCAAACGCAAGCGGCATGGCGGTGTTTCTGATCTGCCTGCTCTGGACATGTGTGTTCTTTTCGTTCCTGATTTCCTTTCTGTCGAAGAACGGGGATTTCCGCAGAGCAGTTGACGCGTTCCGAAGGCTGCCGCCGTTTATCCGTGCTGTCATGGTGGTGGTAGTCTCCGGCGCCATCGTCTTCGGCGGGTCGAAGCCCGGCGGGACAGTTTCATACGATTTCACCAACTGGTTCACTTCCGGCATGCTTGACGAAGGGCCGGAGCTTTCAGACGCGCAGAAAGCCGCGGGTTTCGCGCTTGTGGCGGCGGACACAAATGTCGTATTTAATTTCTCCGCGCCGACAAACGCCACGGTGCATGAATTCTGGCTTAAGCGCGGGGCGGCGGCCGATGGCTTTCTGCTCAAGCCCGAAGGTTGGAGCTTCATGCTCGGCACGAATGCCGTGGACTCGGTGTATGTGTCATCCAGCGGAACGCTGGCATTCGGTGGAAGGCGTTTGACCTCACCAGACGGTTCCCAGATGCCCGATCTGTCAGGCGTTTCATTTCTTGCGCCTTTGCGAACGCCCTTGGGGATTGTGCCGGAGGGCAACTGGCACCTGTTGCCGGATCCAGCTCAATCGCTTTTCTGGCACGACGTCACGGGGCGGGGTTCGGCGCGTTTCACGTGGCAAAATGCCTTGCTTGGACGCTCCACGGATTTCCCGGTCTCCTTCCAAGCAGAGCTTTTCAAGTCCGGGGACTTTGTATTTCGTTACGACTTCGGCACGAACGCCATGCCGGAGCAGTTCATAATCGGGGCACAGGCCAACGGCGGAGGCGAGACTGCGCTTGCGTCGCTGCCGGATTCCGCGTGCTCTCAATCCAACCACATCTGCTCCGCCGTTTGGCGGATGGAAGGCACAAACGTCGTTTCCATTCCGTTGTGCGAAGCCATAGGAAACGTCTCGCGCTTCGAACTGCGCTGGACTGCATTCGGCGAAATCACGGGCGGCGATACCGACTCCGACGGAATCCCAGACGCCCACGAAATCCTGATTTACCACACAGACCCGCACCTTGCCGACACCGACGGCGACGGCCTTTCCGACGGCGAAGAAATCGCCTCCGGCCTCAACCCCCTCGACCCAGATGAAGACGGCGACGGCATCCCCGATGGCATCGACCCGGTGGAATGGCTGGCGAATCCGCTTTGGGGGCATAACGCGGGGGCGACAAACCTGGTGCTCAAGCTGCTTGCGCCCATACCTTATGGCAGCAGCGCCGCTTTATCAGTCGGCGGGCTGCGTCTGCCGCTGAGAGAGGCGCGGAGCTGGAGCCTGCACCTGTCGCCCGGCACGGAATATCCATTCACGGTGCGCGGCTTTGGCAACCCCTTGGTCAAGCTCGCGGCTGCCGAGCCGGATGCCGGGCCCCGGCCGGCCGGCGGCGCGGCGCTTTTGCAGGGCGGAGGCTCCTCCGGCGCTTTCCTTCTGGACGACCCGTCGGGTTTCTTCTCCGACGGCGCGGCACCGGCCGGCTGGGGTTTGATGGGTTTCGCGACTATAGATCTGGAGGCCGGCATCGCGCCGCTGTGGGGGGATGTCTGCCTGCATGGCGGTGAAACGCTCTGGATAGACCTGGCCGCCGCCGTCTCTCCGGCCTTCGCCCGTGACAGGATACTGTGGGATACCGGAGATGGTTTCGTGAAAGTTTTTCAGGACGAAAATTCCGCCGAATTCAGTCTTGTGGAAAACTACGGCTGCATTGGCGCAAGTATTTCGCCTCCGGCCAGCGTTTTCGGATACTCCGGCCCCGATTACGTGCACGCGCACCGCCATCTGGGAGGCTATCACACATGCGGCGCATGCGGCTACGTGCATAAGGTTGTCGAGGGTTCGGAGACCGGATGTTTCCACGATAAAGACTGCGGGGCTCTGGATGACGTCGAAGCTGACTGCTCGTGCGCTCCGTCTTTCATACGCGTGAATTCGGACGACGACAATCTGGACGGCGCGGAGGATCGCCGCCGGACCGCCGTCGCGGAAGGCGAGGACGATTTCAGGATATTCGGCATCCCGGAACCGCGCATGTGCATAGATTCATGCCAATGCTCTAACGAAAACACGATATACTGGAAAGTGGTCTCCGTTTCCGCAGGCCTCCGGCTGCGCGTCGATGGCGAAATCGCGGGAACCGGCGCGAAGCTGTATTCCACGAACTCGCTCGCAATAGAGGCGCTGTCGGCCTCCGCCAGCCTGGGGTCGGACTGGATCGAGTTCGAGATACGCGATGAATCGAAGGAGCCTGACGGGGAGGTGCTCCGGCGCATAACCCGCAGGTTCACCGCCGCCAACGCGCAGATCAAGCCCGACCGCGACGGCGATGGAGACGTTGGTGTCGCCGACGCCCGCCTTGCCGCCGGAGAGTCGGCGGTCTGGCGCGTGGCGCGGCGCGAGGACCCGTATCTGCTGGCCCTGCAGAACGAATGCCCCGGCGATATGACCCCGAGGGCGTATCTGGTGGGGAATGGCGTTTCCCGCCCCGCCGTGCATATCGGCACCGCCACCATCGTCCCCGGGGGAAGCGCGGATACAGAGCGCGACACGACTTTAACCGCCTGGCTCGACGCCTCGGGCCCCGGCACTGCGGCGGATCTGGAATACGGCATCGTGACGCCGGAAAACTTCCTGCTCTGTTCGGACGGATTGACCATCGAGGTCGTGGATGTTGACCTCGGCGAGCGCTGGATAGCGGCGGGCGAGTCGGCGCAGTATTCCTTCGGTTCATGGGCCGCCAACGCGGAATGGTATGTGCTCAAAAACGGCTGGGAGCCTGTGGAGTTCGGATGGGGCGCAGACTTTGCCACAAGCCCGTCGCTTCCGGCTGGCGACTACGTCGTAAACTCCTATTGGGGCGAGGGCCCGGTCACCGGAGCATCGATGAGCGAAGGCGGTGTTCTGCATGTAGTGGATGTCGATATTGAAAAGGACGCCTACGGTGCGCAATGCGGCTCGGACGACCGCGTCAGAATCGCCCTTGACACGACCGCCTCCACCGGCCCTGCAAACTGGCGCATCGAGCCGTTCGCCGCGGACGGCGCGCGTCTGTACGCCACCGCCACGGACGGCACCGGATTCCAGACACTCTCCGGCCTCGCGGAAGTCTGGGTCTCCCCCGGCTCCATCCCGCAGGACTACACCATCACCGCCACGCATCCATCGATCCCAAACGCCAACGACACCGCCTTGCTGCATGTCGTCGCGCTTGAACTTGAGTTTCTCGGATGGCTGACAAAAGCCGGAAGTCCGACCAAACGGCAAGTCGCGTGCGACACGGCAAATATCCCTGATTCAAAGCTCCGGTGGGAAATCTCACCCGAGGTCGCTGGCGGCACCCTCATATCCAGCACTGCATCCGGCGATGGACAAACCACGCTGGACGGTGGAAGCTCAATCTACATCCTTGCAGACGGTCCGGCTGAAAACTACTCGCTTAGCGTCTGGCATGCCGACTATCCGTACATTTGCAGTTCCGGCAAGGTCTCAACGGTGCTGATAAAAACAACTCCCAGTGAGGCGCATATCCGAGCGGGCGATACAAACCGCCTGTCCGTGACGGCTGCAATCGGCAACATGGAACTGGAGGACCTTGCGTGGACGCTCTCGCCAGAGATTCCGGACGGCGCGAGGCTCCATGCCGCGGCCGACGGCGCAGGTGGCGTCGTGGCCGCCACCGGAATCGCGGATATATGGCTTTCCCCCGGCGGCGTCGCCACGAACTACACATTGGCGGCCAGCCACAGAATGGCGGCGGACATGCACGGCAATCCCACGATAGTCTCCACCACGCGCGTCGATGTTGTGAAGTTCGACATCAACCGCACCCGCGCCGCCATGAAGTCGCACGGCCCGGCCACCAACGTCTTCTCCGTCGTTTCATCGGACGGTCAGCTTGCCGACTGGGAGATAGCCTCGACTGGGCCGATAGGGTATCCGACATACATTTTCGACTCTCTCCAAGCCGCTGAAAATCCGTTCTACTCCGCATCGCTTGCCGGAGCGGGCGAGGTATATGTAATGCCGGGCGCCCCGCTTCGCACCATGGTCGTTGCGACGCACCCGCTTTACACCAACATAACGCAGACGGCGGAGCTTGTGGTTGTTGACATCGAGCTTGAACCCATAACAACCGAGACGAACATCTTCAACCGAACCATCAACCCATCCGGTGTGCCTGCGGATGGAGGCTTCGGAACGTTCAGAATCGCAGTTGAACCTGCAGAGTGGGTGCCCGACGCCGACATAGAGTGGGTGCCGTATGATCCGACAAGCGTAAGGTTCTGGAATGATAATTCCAATGGGCGTGAAGTCGAGATGGGGCTGTACAACGGAGCCTCGCAGACGGTGTCGGTCGTAATCAACGACCTCGTCCACCCCGCGCCTGAGATTTCATTTGTCGGACATAATCGCAGAACTATTCCGGTAAGGTTCATGGTGACATGTGATAGATACGGCAATTATCCTGCCGCATCTGCAACCCAATGCACAAACTGGGTCAGAGATGCCAATGCCATATTCGACCAAATAGGAATCACGCTTGTCTTACAGAGCGTGGCGTTTACAAACCGCCTTGAGTGGTGGGAGCTGGATTATACCAACAATGTTGTAAAAGCGGCGCTGCGTTCGTCTCTCACGACAGACGAGGGTTTTGAAATTTACGTCATAGACCATTTAGTAAACAGCTTTGATCAAATCTCAGCATTCAATAGTCCAGAGGGGACTATTATACAAGGGACGACAAGCCCATCCACATTGGCGCATGAATTAGGTCATCAACTAGGTTTTCTGGATATTTATAACAATGGCGGTCAATACGCCACTAACTCTGTTCCAGACAATCTTGTCAGCCAAGCATGGATGCCACATGATTGGACGGGAGATCAAAGCGTGTCATACTATAGGCATGAACTCAGACATTGGGAAACGTTACGACGACTCCTAATGTACGGCCGGGAATCTCCTGGCGTTGCAAGTGGAATAGACATTCCCCTTGGTGACATATATGGAGTGTGGTATAAGGTATTGAATCAGAGCAACATCTTGACTAGAGTTTACTATACGGACTTTGCCCCGGTAGGACAGAATCATGTAAAGGACAGTGACTTCAGCCATCAATGAGGAGATGTATTTATGAACAGTAAACAAATCGTTGGAATCTTCTTGTACGCCGTACTTTCGTTCACCGCATCTCCGGTGCAGTATATTGTACTGACTCAACTTGACAATGCCCTGTCTGGACCAGATCGACAAGCCGCGACACGAATGTACATGGAGGAACATTCCCTTAACAGCGCACAGATGATGCAACTTCTGGATGAAAACATAAGGGAGCAGCTTGAGTTTACCGGAAATGAAAACTTGCGGGACTCCGCCGCGTCTTCGACATTGTACTCAATGGCTTTCACGGATGCTGACGAAAGCCTTCCGTTTCTTCTCAAGTATAGCGGGCAGGACTATCCAGAGCAGGTCCGTGCAAATGCGACGACACTCTATATACGTTACGCTGGCGATGCGGGATTTGCTCTGGCTACAAATGTGATGACGCAGCCCTGGCGTACTTTCCGTGAACATGGAAGCATACGGATTGAGTTTTACAATCAGGCTAAAACAGCCTCGCAAGAGAACAAAGGCAAATATGTTGACTTTTTAAAATGGGCAATTCTTCATGCAGAGGGGTCGACTTCCGCCACTATCGACGATCATTTATGCGAGCTTGACTCAACTTGGAGAACAAACGAAATACGTAAAATCAACGCTATACGTTTACTGAAAACTGGGCCAAATCAAATCGCAACTAATGATCTACGCAGAATCATCCGAGACTATGAAATCGCGTCTGGGCTGCGGGAACCTGAGCCGCCTACAGTTGTCCAACAATCCCCTGAGGCCGTTGTGGCAGAGTCTGGGAATACACCAACTACGCAAGAAATGCCGGACACTGCCACGCAGCCCCCGGAGGTCGATGTTCCACGTTCCCGCACAGCCCCGGCGATAGGCATAGGCGTCCTAGTAATTTTCGTAGCCTTTAGTTTTTGGAAATTCCGCCGCAGATGAGCACCATGAGGTTTATTGTTGCATGTGATGGCTACGGGCTGCTTTTCGAGCTTCTGCACGGGTTGGACCCATCGGTGGACGACAGGGTGGACTCCGACGGCGACGGCTGGATGGACTGGCAGGAGATATTGGCGGAAACATCGTGGCTGGATTCGGAGGAGAGCCCTTGGAGCCCTGATGGCTTCCCGAAGATTTTCAGCGTTACGCTGACGGTATTGGAGCCGCTTGATGGGAAGGTGTCGGTATCGATCGGCGACAAGACCCTGGTGGTGTCCGGCACCGGAAGCGGCGGCTCCCCGATGATGTCCGCGGGAATGGGTATAGCCAGCACCGGCGGCGATATCACGCTTTGGCTCAGGGAAGGCGTGGCGCACGACGTCTCGCTCTTCGCGGAAAAGGACTGCCGATTGCGGCTCGGGGTGTCAATAAGCTCGTCATGCGCGGCGTTCCAGGGCCCGCACCCGGCATTCACTGCCGGAGGGGAACTGCGCGGCGGTGTGGCGACCGCCTCCGGCATGATCGCCCAGCCCGCGCTTTCAGTCTCACCAGTCCCTATGTGCTTCCACACAAAAGAGGATATGCAGGTCTCCGCGTCGGTTCTGCCGGAAGGCATTAACGGGATATGGGGCAATTACCTGTCTCCGTTTTGGGATTCCGGAAGCGGGAACTCCCGCACTGTCTCATACCACGACACCTTCAACTTCGCCTCGTTCGAGTTCCATGCGGATGAGGCGCCGCAAAGCCGCCACGTTGGTGTTGACATAACGAGATGCGCCCTTCTTGAAGAACCGTCCGGGGCGCCCGACACGTATGAGCCATGCGAATGCTGCCGGGGGGCGGATCCCGTATGCGTATGTTCATGCCACGACGACGAACCTGCCGACGGAGAGCCATTGCATTATGACTACGGCGGCAGCCATGACGGGCGCGGCGGCATGCTCGTGTCCGTGAACAACGACGATGACGACGGCAGCGTAACCGAAGACCGCGGGGACACGGCTTTGGAACTGGCCGACAACGACCTCGTGTCATATTACCCGCTTGGCAAATACGATGGCACCTGCTGTCCCTGCCCAGAGCATGCGGCGAACGGCGTCGCATCCTCCGCCACGCTCGTCTCCGACTCGTCCAACCTCCGCCTCTGGCTTGACGCCTCGAAGAGCAACGCCTTTTCTGGAACAATCAACGCCGGCGAAGCAATCTACATCGAAGGCATTTCCGAAAGTTCCGCAGTCAACGGCGAAGAGCTCAAATGGCAATACACCGAAGACGGAGAAACGCGTAGCTTCACCAACGCCATCACCGTGCTGAGCCAGCGCATATTCGCCGACCTCGACTTCGACGGCGACGTGGACGAAACCGACATGGCGCTGCATCCCGCACTTTCGCCGGAGCACGGCTGGGTGATGCCTGTAAACACAAATGCATTCCGCAAAATCCAGTTCCGCACCGACGTCGGTCTGACCGGCACATACACATTGCGGCTCTCCGGCTCTGGTGTGCGCGTGTGGCAGAGTCCACACCCCGCCACGGGCGACACTCCGCTGCTCGTCGCGGGTCAGACCGTCACCAACGGCATCGGCAGCGTGTCGTGGAGCACCTCCTCCACCGACACCGTCTACATCGAAGCATTTACCAACGGCACATCCATCCTCACCTACGCCTTCATTGGCACAGGCACCGCCTCTGGCATCGTCTCCCGCGCCTCGCTGAAGATGACGGCGTTTGCCATAAACATAGACGGAGACTACAATAGAAATGGGGTTCCTGTGGATCATCCTCAAGAAGCCTCTGCCGTACTTTTTACTAATAACGTAGGTATGGTCGTTTTACCCAACAACAACGACAATACAGACGATGGAATTCCAAGCGTAGACTGTGGGGACAATATAATTAACGGACCGGCCGATTTACCTGACATACGGTCTATATTTATATCAAAACTAGGCATTTCAACGGAAACAATTCCTGAGGGACTTGCGTTAGAGCTTAGCGTGATGGATACTGATGATGACCCAGCATGTGCCCCAGAAGCCAAAGAGCGTGTTAGGATTTTTGCCGCGAGAGCAGAGAATGCCACTGGCATTATCGGTCCAGGCACATTGACCGAAAAGATTTTGTTTACCAAAAACCCTTTGGGCAACGAACTAGACATTGAAATGCTTGCAGGTGAAGGACACCTCGAACTCGGAATCGAAGGGATTCGACACGGTATGCCAGTCAAAGTTGTTTTCAAAGCATTTATCGACAACAAGGTGCTGGCTTCTGACTCTGTTGTCGTTCTTAATGCACCGTTCATAGTTCTCTCTAATTGCAGCCCTGCGGTAAATGCTTATATATGTGGAGAATTAAGTTGGGAGGATTTTTACAACCAAACAACTAACGCACTACAAGGCGTTATTCCTGTACACAAGTACGGCTCTATGCAATATATACAAGACTTTGCGGAATTTGGGTATGCCAAAGAAAGCATAGAAAACCCGTCACATTCAAGAATCGTGATTGCTGGACTAGCCAACGACATGTTTCAAGGTGAGATATCGCATGGGATCGGGTTCGAGAATTTATCTTTTGGCAACATTGGTGGCAATTTAGAGACAACGCCTCCTGTCCAAAACTTCCCGCTTGGGAGAGTTGTTTTGGGAAACAATCTGCCGCTTAGCGCCATACAATTCATCGAAGCGCAACGAATACAGGTAGATGGAGGAGAAAACGCAATAGCCCTTCCTGTAGACTGGTTGACTGTCGCTCATGTCGATGAAGTTTTTACGATCATTCCAACCCGTGAAGGGTTTAAAGTTCTAGTTGCGGATTTACAGTTGGCAATAGACCTTCTTCGAACCAACCATGAAGAAGAGACCGGCGGTGGATTTATATCGCGCGAAAACATTCTAGAGAAATACGATTCACATACTGTAACAGTTTCTAAAATCACCGCTTACCTCTCTGAAATACGCAATGCGCTTTCATCTGGACTGGGTATTGACGAGAGCAGTCTTGTTCGGATTCCGGTAACTTTCAAGGTAGAGGACGGTGGCCCTTCTTCAACAGTGCTTCCTAATGTCATAAACATGATAGTAGTCCAAAACGAATCAGGAGTTATGAGGATTGTTGTTCCAGAGCCATTTTTTGAGCCATTCTTTGATGATTTATGTTCGAAATTAGAATCGATAGTTGACCAAGATGGAATTTTGTTTACTGTCGATACCAGAGAGCCGCATATCGGAGGTGGCGAGGCACACTGCGCCAGCAATATTATGCGTATTTTAGCAACACAGGAGATTAAACCATGGGCAAACTGATTTTTTTAAAATGCTACTTGTTGTTCTTCCTTTCTTGGGCTGCATATTCGGCAGCGCCGTCTGTGGAGCAGGTTTTCGCCAACACCGTTTCGAGTCGCGGCGATGAATATAGAACTGCGGTGAAGGCTGCTTTGGGAAATCCAAACGCCGAAGCTAATTCAGAAAACCTGCTTACGAAAGTTCCTCTGGGAAGTGAACATGCGAGGCAGGCGAGGATTCTGCTCGCCCGCATCCGACATCCTGAAGTCTTTATTGAACTAGAGAATTTAGTTTATAAATGGCGAGAAGAAGAGAAACTGTATTCTACGAACGAATTGATACGTCCAGGCGTTTTCTCTGGTCGCTTATATGAGTTCACAAAACGCGGGCCGGAGACAGAATTTGTCTACGAGATGGAAAAAGATGCAGACGGCAGGGTCATGTTTACCACACATTCAAGTCGTTCCACAAATTCTACTCTGCTCGTTAAGCGTCCCACGCAACAAAAAATTGAGAAATACTCTAGTTCTGAAGTCGAGGATGGAATAGTTCGGAATAATGCATCACGACAAGCAGTCTTGGAGCATTTTTTGAAGTTTTTAGACGAAGGAAGCGCGTACGAGCAGAGCGAGTTCGTGAAAATAGTTGGTTGGTTGTGGGGATGGGTTGCATCAGGATCCGCCGACGCCTTGATTGTAACAGACAATGTTCCGGATGCTGATGCCCTTGTCTTTGCTGTGTTTCAGGACAAAACACGCCCGGAACTTGTGCGCATGAGTGCCGCCAAGATCATTGTCGATACCCAACCAGCAGAGGTTCAGGCGTTCATGCTAAATATCGCAACAAGCCAAGTGCCAGAAGACGTGAGCAACATTCAATGGTCTATTTTACATGATTCGCTTTATATCTTGGGTGTTTACGGCGATACAAACGCACTTGCTGTATTGAAAAGCCATACAAACGCCCCTATATGGAAACTGGAGAAGATTGAAAAAACCGTGCAAGCGCTTGAAAAAAGGCTTAACTCCTCAATAGTCAAATGATTATGATTAAAGGCAGCCAGTGTCCAGAGCAACGCCTATATTGAGGTACGCACCGAGATCGTTGATTTCGGGACAAACGCAATGCCTCTGCTGGCGAAGGCTGCCGTGGATCAGGAATTATCTTGGCAGCAACGCCTTACCGCGCGCATATGCTACGAACGGATTCAGAGGGGTGATGATATCGAGGCGTTGCGTCGCTACGATTGGCGCGAGCACCCTGACTTCAACGTTGAGTGGCAACGCAGCATGGTCGGTCCCGGATATAAAATGTATGACTTGGTCGTCTCTCGGCTGGTTGAGCTGGGTTTGTGGTATTACTACATAGAATTGACTTGGAAGCAAACACAGGAGTGGACTCTTGCAGAAATATACCGAGTAAGTTTAAGCTGGAACTATTGGTGCCGTTGTGCGGTAACTGGGCAACCCGAGGAAATGTTTCTATGGCTTGCGATTGAGGAGCGCCTTGATGGAGATGTGGCTATGGAGGCGTATGATGTATGCGGTCTCTATGAATATACAAGAAAAACGAAGCAACCAAATTCTGTTCCATTATTAGTGCGCAAATATGATGCGTTTTTTAAGAAGGAAATCCCAGGCAGAGAACGCTATCCAGGTAGATATGCCGAGCTACATAGCCAGATGTTTGGCCCTGTTCTGTCATTTGCCAACGCGAGCCATGCGGACATGCTGGAGAAATACATTGAAGAACATCCAGATATGGCCGTACTGAAGCTGAAACTGGAAGAAGTTCGTGCGCGTCCGCCGCATACTCCACCGCGCGAGCCGCCGTTCCGTCTTGGAACGATGTCAGTGAAAATCCCATGAATCAACTTCCCCGCCACGGTGTGGCGTAGTCTAGACTTGTCCACGCCGTGGTGAAATGAAATTAAACATTGGGAGTAAAAACGAATAAATGAGTAAGCTTTTCACAAATATGCATAACACCATGCTTCAGAATCTTCACAAGACAGTATTTGTTGTTGCGCTTGCAGCATTGATGTCAACCCGAGTCTCTGCCATAGAAACCTCGGTTGGAGAAGAAATGGAAGTTCTCGCTCTTCAGCGCGAGACTCTTGCCGGATCCGGGTTGCGAGGTTTTTTCGAAGCCGCGCAATCCAACCAGTGGGCTGCGCCCAAGATTTATTCCCAATGCTGGGTGGATTGGCTGCCGGAAGACCAGCGGGAGATAAGGAAGCTCGAACAGGGAAGACGCGACTTCGGGCTGGAGATCGTCAAGGCCGTGAAGCTTGAGTCCAAGCACGTGCTCGAGCCCGCAGATTCGTCCGAACGCGCCGCGCAGGTTGATAGACTGCTGGCGTTGTCTAGGTGGGTTGGTTCTCCGGGAGGCTACGGCAATCTTGCCATAAAGAGACGTGTCGAGAATCTGGCCTGCATTCCGATTGGGCATCTGGTGGCCGACCTCGACTATCCGGTGGACAAGATCGAAGCGCTGCTGAAGCGGATCGCCGGCGACGGGGAGTGGCTGGCGATGCAGAACGCCATCCTTAACGAGGAGTCGCCTCACAAATACGACGCCAAGACGAAAGACGAACTGGCTAAGCAGTGGCATAGGCATTTCCGGAAAGCGTGGTTTGCGTACAAGGAAAAGAAAGGGCGCTATCCGCATAGCTTTGCAGACGGGAACGGTTTCCCGAAAGAGATAGCCTTCTACTGCGAAGACGAAACTTTGCCGCGCCCCTACACACTTGCAACAAGGTGGAATAAAAAGCTCCATCACATGTTTTGCGTGATGGGCTACGAGGACAAGATTACGACGCGGATTCAAAACTTCCTGCTGTTCCGAAAGGTCATTGGCAGATTCCCGGAAAAGCCTAGCCGCCCGCTCGAAATGTTTGATTCACGCATTCAGGAGGGGTTCTACGAAGCATGGAAGCCCCACGAAAAAGAACACGGGATCCATCCGGGAGCTTCAGGCTACACATACGAGTCAATCCTTAACAACAGGTTCATGGACTACGACACCGCCGAATTTATCGGGTTTCTGGGTGCCAAAAACATATCGAAAGACCCGTCTGAAGCCAAGCCAACTGCCCCATGATATGATTGCGGTTAACTTCTTGCCCGCCGCTATGTGGCAGGGTGTACTCATTTCCCCGAAAGTGATTGGGAATGAATCATCTGTTCAACAACATGCATAACACCACGCTCTACATCACAGAGTCGCCGAACTGTGTGGCCAGTGTGATGCTTGACGTCGAAATCGACCCCGCCATCCGCGTGTGGCAGAGTCCACACCCCGCCACGGGCGACACTCCGCTGCTCGTCGCGGGTCAGACCGTCACCAACAGCACTTCGATATTGACATACACTTTCGTAGGCACAGGCGAAGCCGAGGGCATCATAAGCCGCGCCTCGTTGAAAATTACGGCCGCTAAAGTTGACTTCGTGAACGCAACATCCTCCAAGTCGGGAGCTTCCTTGAATCCGCCACCGTTCGAAGGTGGCAAGCCCTGGCCATTTAATGTGACTAGAAGTCTCAACCCGGACAAACACATGGTTGTCTTCTACAAGGACGTTATTGATTCGGCGTTCGACGTGAAGGACTTCGACGTGGCGCTGACGGCGAGTTACTCGCCGGAGAGCGCTTTGCGCGAAGGAGATTTGGGGTACTGGGAAAAAATAGAAGGCCCGGATTCAGGGTTCAAAGACCCGCAGTGTTACCCTGAAGAGGCATACCACAATCCCAAGGTTGGCGGGGTATATAGGTTTAGATTCCGTTCATCATTGATCGGCGACGGGAGTATTAGCGAGGCGAACGTGGTTTTGCCGCTGGCAGGCGCGGAAATGGACGGCGTGATGAAGTCCGACCTACTACTTGCGGATGCATTCGTAGCGAAGGCGATGGCCAAATATACTTTTGACGAATTGCATGACCCAAAGAATTGGTTAAACTGGTTTTGGAACAACCACGCTGGCGATTACACGGGGCGACCCGACAATGCCATCACCCCTACAGTCTGGGCTTACAACCAAGTAAATGACACATCGGGGTTTGGCGCGGTTTGCACATGGAAAGGGCGCCCCATCCGATTGACGAAGCTGAGCAACTTCATCCTCGGCTATGCAATGCAGCAAATTGGGGTAAGTAGAGACGTAGCCCGCCAGAGCACCAGAATTTTCGGTATAACAGAAACGACAGACAAGGCAAGCGTCGGAGCGGGCTGGGATGTTGCCAACGGCGCAAATTATGACACGACGGTTACCAACCTTGTAAACTACATTTGGACTCACGAGGAAGATGACGACAAGTCAAGAAAGCTTTGGCCAAACCCCAACGTCCCAGACAACAACAAAGGATCTTCCACAACTGAGTTATTTAACTACAATACTGGATACGGTGCGCCAGGGTTTTTGTTCATGGAACCATAAGGAGAAACAAATGAAAAAATTGACGATTGTTTTTTTGCTGATGGTCGCGGGCTTGGGCACGAGCCATGCGCAGACCAACTTTTATACGAACGTAACAAACCTCTGGTATCAGGGGTATAAGACAAACGTGCTTGCCATCGCCAACGAGCGGCTGGCCGTCAATTCGAATGATATCGCGGGGCTGATTCTAAAAGCGGAATACCATTTTGCTTTCCTGGAGTATGATAATGTCTCGAACGCCTATCTCAGAGTCATTCAAGTAGGAGACACGATCACAACAACTAACTTTGTGAAAGAATGGAAAGAAAACATGTCAAGGGAACGGATTATATGGAATTTAGACATTCTTCGCGAATTCCCAGCCACACCACAACGAATCCAAAGAGACAAACCTAAGGCCTTTATAAATAAAAAACCACTGCCTGATACCGGAATAATAGAGGCGTTGCAGAAAGACGGCTTTTTCGACAAGTGATAAGGAGAATCGATATGAAAAAATTGACGATTGGGTTTTTGCTGATGGCTTCGGGCTTGGGCACGGGCTTTGCTTAAAATGCCATGTTAATATCCGATTTTTTGAAACAAAATCTCTGGCTTGATTCCACGAAAAGCAACGCGTTTTCCGGCACCATAGAGGCCGGAAAGGTTCTGCACATCGAGGGTCTCGAGAAAAGCACCGTCGTCGACGGAGACGTGGACGAAACCGACATGGCGCTGCATCCCGCACTTTCGCCGGAGCACGGCTGGGTGATGCCTGTAAACACAAATGCATTCCGCA
>CAYOPG010000054.1:0-15106 GCA_964405775.1 uncultured Lentisphaerales bacterium | reverse complement strand
ATTGGATTAACAACATGATAGTCAACGACTTAAATACTTTTTCATGATCGACTAATAAGCGTTATTCGTTTACACCTCTATCAGTTTTTTGTAGAATCTACCTCATTTTTCAGAAAGGACTACTTCTAAATGAATGAAATGGGTGTACCGGGAAGACCGGTAAGAATTGGTGTTATTGGACTTGGCGAGAGAGGGCACTTGCAGCTCTCAACCCTGCTGGGCATGGAGGACGTGGTCGTCCCTGTAGTTTGCGACAACTATCAGGATCGCGTGGACAAGGGGCGCGATATTGTTGCCGCCAAGCGTGGCGGCGTGATGCCTGACGGCGCAACGGACTATCGCGAAGTGGCTGCGCGTGACGATATCGAAGCAGTATTAATTATGACCTCATGGACGAGCCACATAAAGATTGCCGTGGAATGCCTTAACCGTGGCAAGTGGGTGGCAATGGAGGTCGGCGGAGCCGCTTCAATCGAGGAATGCTGGTCTCTGGTGCGCGCAAGCGAGCAGAATCGCAAGCCTTGCATGATGCTTGAAAACTGCTGCTACGGGCAAGAGGAGATGGCCATACTCAACATGGTCAAGAAGGGCGTCTTCGGAGAGATTGTTCACTGTCAGGGGGGCTACCAACACGACTTGCGCGAAGAGATCGGAAAAGGCGATATAATCCGCCATTATCGCCAAGAGAACTTCATACATAGGAACGGCGAACTGTACCCCACACACGAAATCGGTCCGATCGCCAAGGAGCTCAACCTTAACCGCGGCAATCGAATGCTGACGCTCTGCAGCATGGCGTCAAAAGCCGCCGGCCTTGAGGCATGGCTTAGGGAACACCGCAAGGATTCACCGCTTGCGGAACGCCGCATTAACACCGGCGACATCGTTACCACCATGATAAAATGCGCTAATGGCGAGACTATACTCCTCACGCATGATTGCACACTTCCACGTCCGTATTCGCGAGGTCACCGCATCCAGGGCACGAAAGGTATATGGATGGAGGACACTCGTACGGTTTTCATAGAAGGGCGTAGCCCGGTAAAACCAGGGGAGTGGACGCATTCGTGGGAGAGCGACAAGGCGATTATGGAGGAGTTCGAACACCCGCTCTGGAAGGCCTACAAACAGTTCGGTCTACGGGGAGGACATGGCGGCATGGACTACCTAGTGCTTCGCGCCTTTGTAGAAAGCGTGCAGAATAACGTGCCTCCCCCGATAGACGTGTATGACACCGCTTCGTGGATGGCCATCACCTGTCTCAGCGAGCAATCGGTTGCCATGGGCGGTTCGCCAGTGCCAGTGCCTGACTTCACAAACGGGGAATGGATCTGGCGCGGCGCCGAGAATACAGGCGACTACTCCCTCGACGTGATTCCCGAGTGAGTTTCGGAACGTGGTCAGTTAATCCTAAATTAGCTGACTAAACCGCGGAAAACGCGGCATGTGTCGGCTACGCTCGCCCCTGAGTAGAGGCCATTGACTTCGTTTTGAATACATTTTAGACGAGGCGCCGTTTTTAGCCTTGCTATGATTGGCGCCCATTCCGTTTCTCCGCGCCCGGGGAGCAAATGCTCGTCCTTTATACCGTGGTTGTCATGTAGGTGGCATGTAGTGATATGCGGGAGCATTTTCCCAAGTATATCTTCATCATACTGTACAGCTCCGTATCTCTCCCAAGCTTGTACCGGATTGGCATCTGGGGTGCCACGATCACGCGACATCAGATTGGCATGGCCTGAATCGAAGCAAAGTCCGAGGTTGGGCGACTGTAGCTTTTCGAGCACCTCTATAAGCTTCTCTGGAGTACTGGTGGCGCACCAGATGTTTTCGATCGCTATGGTTACCCCTAGTCGCTCGGCAACAGGCAAGAGTTCTTCAAGGGATTTGACAATGAATCCTTGCAGTTGATCTAGGGAGAAAGCTGCGAAAGCTTCAGGAGTGTTGCCGACGTGGATTGTTATGTTGTCGACCTCCAGTTCTGCGCAAATTTCTATCGCCAGCTTTTGCCGAAGGATCATGCCTGATCGCTCCTTCTCGAACGGAAGGTCTAAATCTTCCGTCACGCCGAAAGGAGCGTGAGCGTCCACAAAATGCGTGCCGGTATCGTCCAAATCCTTTCTAAGGGTTTAACAAAACGCGGGTTCATCATCGACTCTCGTATGAGCTTGTCGGTCAGCACTAGATTGTATTCACCGTTTGCCGCGAACTCAGCCATGAAAAAGGGGCGGGTTCTGTCTGTCGTTTGGTCAAAGGCGAACAAATGTGTGAGTGGTGGTGTGGCGGGCATGTAGTCTCCTGCTGAGTTTGTTGCAAGTGTTAACGCTTCTGTGCGGGCATTCTAGCATAGGGAGAGGAACACAGTCAAAGAAACACAGGCGCTGCGGACAAACGATTACAGCCATCATTTATATTCGATTCACAGAAATGTCGATTTGTGTTACAATAAAAAACTTAAACAAACGCATATAAACGGGATTAACACCCCGTTATGGCCTCCGCCCGCGGGAGATTGCGCGTTCTGGCGGAGCAATATATATTTTTCACTTAACAGGAACCTATGGCAGCAAAAAAAGCATACGACGAGAGCACGATACAACAACTGACTTCACTGGAGCACATCAGAAAGAGGGTTGGTATGTATATCGGGCGTATCGGCGACGGAGACTCTTACGACGACGGCATCTACATTCTCTTGAAGGAGGTCTTCGACAACGCGGTCGATGAATATATTTCGGGCTACGGCAAGCGTGTCGATGTGACGATAGAGGACAATATTGTGACGTGCCGTGACTACGGGCGCGGCATTCCTCTTGGCAAATTACGCGAATGCGTTGCGGATATCAACACTGGAGGAAAGTTTAATGACGACGTTTTCCAGTTCTCGGTAGGCATGAACGGCGTGGGAGCAAAGGCAGTCAACGCGCTCTCATCGCGTTTCAAGGCCCGCTCCGTGCGTGACGGCACATTTGCCGAGGTCCGTTTCGAGCGTGGTGAGATTGTGGATGAGACGACTGGCTCCACCAACGAACGCAATGGTACCCTGATCGCCTTCGAGCCCGACAAGGAGATATTCAAAAACTACAAATTCCTTGATGAACATATAGAGCGGCGCATGAGGTTCTACTCTTACCTCAACCCTGGGCTTTCGATCGTATTCAACGGCGCCACGTTCAGGGCGGAGAATGGCCTCCTCGATCTGCTCAACGACGAAGTTCAATTTGACAAAATATACCAGCCTTTCCATTATGCCGACAAGACCCTTGAGTTCACTTTTACGCACACGAACCGCTTCACTGAGGAGTATTTCTCGTTCGTAAATGGCCAGTACACGGTTGACGGCGGAACACACCTGTCGGCTTTCCGCGAGGGCGTGTTGAAAGGAGTCAACGAGTATTCTCCAAAATCGAAATTCGATGGCGACGACGTGCGCGAAGGGCTGGTCGGCGCCGTAGCGATCAGGTTAAATGAACCGGTTTTCGAGTCCCAGACTAAGAACAAGCTTGGCAACGCAGAAATTCGTTCAGACCTCGTAGCGAAGGTGAAGCAGATCGTTTTCGAAATGCTGAACAGAAACCCCGCTTCGGCAGGTAAGTTGGTGGAGAAGATTGAGGACACGCGCAAGCTGCGCCGCGAGCTCAATAACATAAAGAAGACGGCTCGCGAACGCTCGAAATCGATTTCTATCAGGATTCGACAGCTCAAGGACTGCAAGAAGCACCTAGAGGCGTCGAAAAACCGCGGTTTAGACACGATGATCTTCATCTGTGAGGGTTTGTCCGCCGCGGGAACGCTCACCTCGGCGCGCGAGCCCGACACTCAGGCGGTGTTTTCGCTGCGCGGCAAGCCACTCAACACTTGTGACAGCAGTCGCGAAACGCTGTACAAAAACGAGGAGCTCTACAACCTCATGTGCGCTCTGAATATTTCCGAGAGCATTGATAATCTCCGCTACCAGAAGGTGATACTGGCGACTGATGCCGATGTCGACGGTCTGCATATTCGCAATCTAATGATCACTTATTTTTTGCGCTTTTTCGACCGGCTTGTGCGGGAGGGGCATCTATACATTCTCGAAACGCCTCTATTCCGCGTACGCAAATCAGGCAAGAAGGCAGACACGTACTACTGTTACAACGAGGCGGAGCGTTTGGCGGCGATCGAGAAATGCGGCAAGGATGCGGAAATCACGCGGTTCAAGGGGCTGGGTGAGGTCAACACCGATGAGTTCAAGGTGTTCATCGGAGAGGAGATGCGACTCACTCCAGTAGACGTTTCCCACGACGCCCGAGTCGCGGACACTCTTAATTTCTACATGGGAAAAAACACGCCCGAGCGGCGTGACTATATCATGGATAACCTCGTGATCGACATGGAGGCGATATCATGAGCAAGCGCCGTAAAAACGACGTAACGCCGCCGCCGCGCCGCGTTACCCAGGAACTTTTTACTGTCGATGAAAACGGCAACACAATCCCCACAGTGCCAGCGTCGGAGAGTAAACCCACCAAAGAAGATGCGGGGACTCGCCTTGGGAAAGTAGTGCCCGCGGCACCGGGTGGCGTGGCGGTAAAGGGGAAGGACGACGACTTCAAGGATTTCGGAGCGAGCCCTGT
The DNA here is from genome assembly GCA_964405775.1 of uncultured Lentisphaerales bacterium. GTDB lineage: Bacteria > Verrucomicrobiota > Kiritimatiellia > RFP12 > UBA3636 > JAAZFF01. Next base: position 10,490 of record CAYOPG010000054.1, on the reverse strand, counting down.
TAATGGTGGAGATGATGAACCACCCGTTGAGCGTAAAGCCGCGTTTGTGCCCGGCGAGGGTGGACCGCTGGCGAGAGTCATTGACGGCAATTTTCTCGAGTTCGCCTCTTACACCATCTGCAACCGTGCGATCCCCACGGTCGAGGACGGTCTTAAGCCCGTGCAGCGGCGCATACTCCATTCATTGTACGAGAAAGACGACGGGCGCTTCATAAAAGTTGCGAACATAGTGGGTCACACCATGCAGTACCATCCGCATGGCGACGCCTCGATTGGCGACGCTCTGGTAAACCTGACTACAAAACGCTACCTGATTGAAGGGCAGGGCAACTTCGGCAACATCTACACTGGCGACGGCGCCGCAGCGCCCCGATACATAGAGTGCCGCCTGACAGACCTTGCCCGCAATGAAATTTTCAACAAAAAGACTACCGAGTTCATTCCCAGCTACGACGGTCGCAACAAAGAGCCGCTCCTGTTGCCTTCTAAGCTACCGCTGTTGCTGATGCTGGGCGCGGAGGGAATTGCAGTTGGCCTTGCCACGCGAATCCTGCCATACAATTTCATTGAGTTGCTTGAGGCCGAAATTTCCATAATTCAGAAAAAGCCTTTCAGCATACTTCCTGATTTCCAGACCGGAGGGCTGCTGGACGTATCCGAGTATGATGATGGTGTGGGGCGCATCACAACGCGCGCCCGCATAGTGCCACGCGGGGCTAACACGGTTGTCATAACAGAAATACCATACGGGGAGACAACGGAATCGTTGATTGTCTCCATTGAAGACGCTGCGCGCCGCAAGAAAATACCTGTAAAATCAATTCAGGACGCCACCGCTGCCGATGTCGAGATAATCATCACCTTGATTGCCGGCACTTCGGTTGACAAGGCGACTCAGGCGTTGTATGCGTTCACTAAGTGTGAGCAGAAAATCACGACGCAGATGGTTGTAATTGAAAACAACCGTCCCTGTGAACGGACTGTTTCACAAATCCTGCGAGCTAATGTTGATCAGCTCATCACTCTGCTTGACCGTGAGCTGCACATTCGCCGAGGCGAACTGGAAGACGCTCGCCACGAGAAGACTCTGGTGCAGATATTCATCGAAGAGCGCATTTACAAACGCATCGAGAAATGCACAGAGTACGACCAGATCACCACTGAAATACGCAAGGGATTCTTGCCATTCAAAGAAAGGCTCTACCGCGAGATTATTGACTCCGACATCGAAATGCTTCTGCAGGTGCGCATACGCAGAATTTCGCTGTACGACATGAACAAAAACCGCGATGAGCTAAAAGCCATAATGGCGGAAATGGCGGAGGTTGACAAAAATATCGCCTCGATAAAGACTTATGCGACAAACTACCTGAAGAACCTGATCAAAAAATATAAGTTCATGGAAACGGAGGTGGTGGAAGAGGCAACCCCTGATAGCCCCGCAAAAAAAGGTGGCAAGGTCCCGGCTCGAAAGGCGAAGCAGAAGGTCAAGAAAGTGACAGTAGAACGTTTCCCGCGACGCACGGAAATAGCTTCGTTCAACACAATCGAAGTTCGTGAAATCACAGCCACGCAGCTTTCTATGATGTACGATCGTGAGTCTGGTTTCATTGGCGGAGGCGTGAAGAACGGAGAGGAGCTTTTCAAATGCTCGCCGCTCGACAAGATAATCGTTGTTTGGCCTGATGGGCGTTATAAACTTCTGCAGGCTCCTGAAGACAAGCTTTTTGTGGATAAAGATGTGGTTTATATCCAAATACATGACCGCGATAAATTGTTCACGCTAGTTTACACCGAAGACGAATATCCATTCAGTTGTTTAAAGCGCTTCTCCTTTGGCGGGGCTATAATGAACCGCGATTACAATTTGACTCCAGTGCCTTCCAAGGTGCGTCTTTTCGTTGAAGGAACTCCCAAGCAGATCTGGATCAAGTACAAGCCCGCCAAAGGTCAGCGTATCTCCCAGAAAGTGTTCAGCCCTGAAGAGGCTGTCGGGGTCAAGGGTGTCAAGGCGAAAGGCAAGCAGATAACCTCCAAGGCGATCCAATACATATCCGACTCGGAAACCCCTCCACGTTTTTGGGATGAATCCGCCGCTACGGACAAAGGGCGGTTGATTTAGGGTTAGGCGCTGTGTTTTAGCTGATTGTTCCGCAATAATGTCGTTCATATATTGCGCTTTTCCACCCTCCGCTTCATCGAAATCCAGAGAAATCCGCCACTGAGCATATTATTACATTGCGGTCTTGCTTTCCGACGGTGGTATATGGCACAATCTGTGCATTGATAAATTCGATTCAGGAGAAGATTTCATGACATTTAAACACTGGCTTGAGGATGCGCATGTTCGCATTTTCCCTTTTGGCAACACGTTTCGCTCCGGAGAACTGAGACTTGATGTGGCTCGCGGAGAACGCATTTCTTTTCAGGCAGCAGTCGAATACCGGAAGCAAGAGGACGAGCAGCCACCATCGGTTGTAACGGCTGAAGCCTCTGCTCAGAGCACCTCCCTCAAGGTGCGCACCAGACGAGTGGGCTTCGTACCGGTGGCGCATTTCAATACAGACGTGCCAGACGACGAGAAAGATTGCATTGGGCACATTCCAGGATTCGTCCCCGATCCTCTATTCAATGATGTAAAGACGCTCCTTCGACAAGGCGAGACTGTTGCATTCTGGTTCACAGTAGATGTTCCGGTTGAGTGCGAGGCTGGCGAGCACGAGGTGGAGGTGTCAATAAAGGTGGGCGACGAGATTGATTTGGAGCCGCTTGTTGCCAAATTCGACGTGCATGACGTTGTGCTGCAGCCTCGACGCGATTTTCCGATAGTGCAATGGTTCTACAATGACGGGATTCTGGACTGGTACGGCCTAAAGCCTTTTGAGGAGGAATATTGGACTCGAGTAAAGCCGTATATGATCAACCTCGTAGAGCACGGTCAGGATACAATTTACACTCCTGTTTTCACTCCGCCTCTGGACGGGGTCAAGAGCCCTTCGCAGTTGCTGAAGGTTACTCGCACTGGCGACGGCAAATACGAATTCGGCTGGGATGACGTTAAGCGCTACACGGATCTGGCATCTGAGTGCGGGATTCGTAATTTCGAGTGGACACATCTTTTCACGCAGTGGGGAGTCAAGAACGCACTCCGTATATATGAAGGGCAGGGGATCGATGAAAAACTTCTATGGGATCCCGAGACTGGCGCAACCTCTGATACGTACCGCGCGTTCTTGTCGCAGTTCCTGCCCGAATTCAAGGCTTTTCTAGACAGCGAAAAACTGCTTGAACGTTCATTCTTCCATGTGTCTGACGAGCCTCACGGCGAGGAAGCCAGAGCAAACTATATCGCCGCGCGCGCGCTTCTCAAGGAGCTCGCGCCCTGGATGAAGACCATGGACGCCCTTAGCGAAATTGAGTACGGCAGGCAGGGGCTGACCGACATGCCGATACCGTCGATATCGGTCACAAAGCAGTTCCGAGAAGAGGGTATCGAGTGCTTCACTTACTTCTGCTGCGGGCCGCGTGGGCGTTACCTCAACCGTCTTGTGGACACTCCGTTGGCTAAGATGCGGATGCTGGGATGGCTGTGCCGCCGGTTTGACGTTCGCGGGTTTTTGCACTGGGGCTACAACTATTGGCAACTGCGTGGGCAGCGCAAGTTCTGCGATCCTTTCACAGAGCTAGCCGCAGGCTCATGGCCGGGATGGGCGTACGGAGATTGCTTTCTGGTATATCCCGGTACAGACGGTCCGATAGATTCGATTCGATGGGAGATATTCGCCGAGAGCTTTCAGGACTATGCTCTCTTGCAGACGCTTGGAGTTGAGCCGGGCGATTCAATGCTAGAAGTCTTCGAAGACTTCAATCGTTTCCCCAAGAATATCGAATGGCTACGGGCGGCGCGTCGGGATTTGCTTCGAAAGGCTAAATAAGGCTGTTGACATCGAAACTTTCAAATTGATAACATAAGGGCATGGATTTCAATTCTCTCACAGAGCATTCCAGAGTTTTGCTGGATCGGTTTAAGTGCCTGCTGCCTAGAAGACTTGAAGTTGACAGCATTTTAAAGGCTTTGCCGCGCCGAAAAATAGAGGGGAAGGTGTTGCTGGACATTGGGATGCCGAGTCCGGTTATGTCTGCCCTCTTGCGTGAGCATGGCGGAGCTTGGGCTTCGCTGGCCAGATCCCCCGAGAACGCTGCCGAAGCGTCGGGATTTCTCGGTGTGGAGGTGGCGTGCCTGGGCGCGGGTGGCGAGGTGCCTTTCGAGCAGCACTCTTTCGATGTTGTAGTTGTGTCGCTTGGCATTCTTGTCGCGATGGAAAACCCCGAGTTCTTCATTAAGGAGTGTCATCGCGTACTGAAAACATCCGGTGAACTGATAATCAGCACTCAGTATAAGAAGAGTTTCAGCATTGTGAACCTGATGCGCAGGCGCGCGGCTACTGGCAGGGACGCGCTGATTTCGCGCGCTTACACGGAGCGGGGATTGTTCAGCTTCCTGAAAAACGGTTTCGATGTCATGGGAGAAGATTTCTACTCGGGTTTCTTCGTGGAGCTTGTAAGAATTCGCGAATACAGATTGACGATGGCCGGCGTGGACGAGGCCGAGATATGCAAGGATCTTTGCTGGCGTTATAATTTGGCAGATCAGCTCGATCGCTTCACTTTCTGGTCAAAGGGTTTTGTGATACTTGTACACGCCAAGCGCCATCAGTGGCGGGAACGTACGGTTCCGGTTCTCGCGGACGGACGAAAGATTCAAGAGGCTGTTCTAACGCACGGTTAGAGCCTGCTGGGATTATGGATAATTTGGACTACCCCTAAGTAATGAAAAAGTTGGTAAAGATTCTATGTGTGACTTCCGGGGCGGTTCTTTTAGCCCTTGCCTTCCTGCTTATTCGAGCGCGTTTTTTCCTCCCTGCCGTAGATGTGCCGATCCTTCTCTACGATAAGGTTGCTGTTTCAGCCGATGGTAAATACGACGTTCTTGTTGAGAATTTCAACAAGCAGATCATGGAGCTGGCAGAGGACGGGTACAGAACCGTCACCCCTTCGCGCCTTCGCGCTTACGCCGTGTGGGGCGTGCCGTTGCCGGAGAGGCCATTCATGATCACATTCGACAACGCCTACCGCAGCCTGCTGTCTTCCGTAAAACCGATACTCCAGGAGCAGGACTTTACTGCCGTCGTGAACCTGGCAACGATATACATCGGCAAGGATTCCGCCAACCGCCTCATGCTTAATGGCGAGCCAATGCTGACATGGGATGAGATCAAGCAAGAGGATAAAAGTGGAGTGTTCATATTCGGGGGACATACAAGGCACTATGTCGATCTGACGCGGCATGACAATCCTTTCAACGAAATTCGCGCGTCCAGATCCGATTTACGCAAGAGAACGGGAAAGAAATCCGGCATTTTCAGTTATCCGTTCGGTCTTTACACTCCAAAGTTGCGTGAGGATGTTATTAGAGCGAAGATAAAGTTTGGCATGGTTTACGGCGATGAAGTTGCCAAAATCGGAGCTAACTCCGATTTCCTTACATTGCCGAGACTGCGTGTGGTCGGCGGACGCCACGTGTTCGGTGTCGAGGCGTTCGAGGAGTTGTCGCCCGGTGTTTTGGGAAAAATCCGAGTCACGCACCCTGTTGGACCGACCTTCCCGATGTCTGTGCTAGTGTATGATTCCAATACTGAATCCGAAACGCTGGATCCTATTGCCCGCGGCGAAGTTGCCGACTTGGGGCCGGAAGGCGTCTTCCATCTGGATCTTCCGGCAGACGCCGAGTTTCCAATTTCAGTTTCGATTTTCGATGAAGCGAATGTGGTGTGGTACTTCAGTACGGATATCCCGAAATCAGCCTTTAAACGGGGAACCGAAACGGGCAGGCCAAATCTGAAGCTTAAGTATGAAGTAGATGTAATACCGCTTATACCTCCGCCCCCCGAAGAGGACGAGGGGGCAGATTCATCAGGGCAATAATTTGACAAGCAAGATCTATGAAAGTAATAATTAAAAAGCTCTCGCCAGACGCAGTCATACCCCAATACGCTCACGTGGGGGATTCGGGCATGGATCTATGCTCTATTGAGGATGTCGTAATACGTCCCGGTAGCTGGTCAACAGTGCGGACCGGTTTGTCGGTGGAGCTGCCGCCTGGCACTGAGGCGCAGGTGCGGCCGCGTAGTGGTCTTGCCGCCCGCCACGCCATAACCGTACTAAACACGCCCGGGACAATAGACCAAGGCTACCGCGGAGAGGTCTGCGTAGTACTTGCGAATCTCGGCAACGAACCCTTCGCCGTCACTGTAGGGATGCGCGTGGCTCAAATGGTGATATGCCCTGTATTCCGGGTGGACATAGAGGAAAGCAACACGCTTTCCGAAACAAAACGAGCCTCCGGTGGCTTTGGTTCGACAGGGATGTAGGTAGCGTTACGTTTCCGCTTATTATTTTTTCGTTCCCGTGTCGCTCCCGGAACGGCGTGTGCGCCGGGAAAAGAAACCCGTCTTTTCTGGCTTCTCGTTCGCTTTATCTCCTATTTTACGGGCGACGTGGCGTGTGACGATCTCTTCACGAACCGCGTCGGCGCTGACCATGTTACGCTGTTCATCGACAGGTGAGTCGTTGGAGAAATCGACTTTTGTGCGCAAAAACTTGTCACGTGATGTCTGATGGGTCACGATAACAGTGTTGCCGGGACCGAACTCAATTTTAGGCTGGGCTATACGCACTATGTTTCCTAGATGGGTAAATCCGAAGAGGTTGCCCGATGGATGCTCAATGACTCGCAGGAAGAGCTGCTCCTTGCCGCCACGCACCCAATAAAGCAATGTGTGTTCCAGCGTTACATTGTCATGGCCTTCTTTTACGCGTGTTGCGCTGCCGATTTTTATGCCGCTTACGACCGATATAGATATAAGACGTGATGATGATCGCGCCTCGCCTCTATTTACGACCACGCTGATCTGATAGCGCCCTTGGTTCTCCATGTCGTAGAATTGATTCACAAGTATTGTAACCGTTTGGCTTTCCCCAGATTTTATTGAAAGCGTTTCCACAAACTTTTTATCTTGTGGTGGCAGCATTAGATTGCCCAGCCGGTCGCGAACGTAAACTGTTACTCCGTTTTGGGTGTATGGACCGTAGTCGTCTATAATGAAGGCCGATGTGCCGGGATTGCTGATCGTGACAGTAACGGGGATGGCTTCGTTTACGACGTATTCGGTAAATTCCAGCGAGGCGTCCACCTGCAGCCCGGAAGTCTGTTGTGCTAGCGCCGATGTGGCCGTGGCAAACAGCAATAAAAATGTGCGTATGGTTTTTCTCATTTTCTATACTCCTTACTTGCTGGCGAACAAGTGGTCCACATGTTCAAGAATCAGGTGGATGAGCACCTGATGGGCTTCCTGCACGTGCGCCCCCGCGGTGTCGGGAACCGTGATGTTCAGGTCTATGTCCGGCGAGTTTTTCATCAAGCCGCCGCCGCGCCCCAGCATGGCGAGTACCCGCAACCCCAAGTTTGCTGCCCGTTTGGCGGCTGCAATAAGATTCGGCGAGTTGCCGCTGGTTGAGAATAACACAAGCAAATCACCCTCAGCCCCGAGTGCCTCGACTTGTCGGGCGAATATGTCGTCAAAACCGTAGTCATTTGCAATACAGGTTAGCACAGTGCCGTCGGAGCAAAGCGACAACCCGGGAAGGGCGCGACGATCCCTGCAATATCGCCCCGAAAGCTCCTCTGCCAGATGCATAGCTTCTGCCGCGCTTCCGCCGTTGCCGGCAGTAAGCACCTTGCGGCCGGAAGAAAGCGTCTCAATGAACATCTCAACCGCGGCGTTTATATCCGGCAGAATTGTCTTGAGCGAAAGCACAGCTTCCGCTGCGTCTTGTATTATTCTTTCCGCATCCGGCGGGTTACGCTTTTCAGTGCTGTTCATGCCGAGAATGGTAGCATTTGGCCGGCGATTTGGCAACCGATTAGAGGCGGATGTCCGACACACGCTCCATGCCGTGGCGTTCCATATACTCCGCTATTCCGTCGATTACGCGAAGCGGTGTGGTTGGGTCGATGAAATTGGCTGTGCCAACGGCGACCGCGGTGGCACCGGCAGCGAGGAACTCAATGGCGTCCGCAGGCTCCATGATTCCGCCCATGCCTATTATTGGGATCTTGACGACTGAAGCCGCGTCCCAGACGAGCTTGACGGCAACAGGATGAAGCGCCGGCCCGGAAAGTCCTCCTGTTGTGTTTGCAAGCGCGGGGCGGCGAGCCTCGATATCGATAGCCATGGCGGGAATCGTGTTGCTTATGGCGAGCGCGTCTGATCCAGCCTCTTCCGCCGCCAGTGCAAAAACGCGCACATCTGGCACGTTCGGCGCAAGCTTGGTGATGAGGTTGCGTTTTGTCACTCGGCGCACCGCCTGCACCACAGACTTCATGGTTTCGGGGTTCCCGCCGAAAGAAGCTCCTCCGTGCTTCACGTTGGGGCAGGACACGTTTATTTCCAGCCCGTCGATTCCGGGTACTTCTTCCAGCGCCTCAGCCGTTTCAACGTAGCCGTCAATGGTTGTCCCCCAAATGTTGACTATTACCGGCACGCCCGTTGTCCGTAGAAATGGCATATACTCGGCGGCGAAGCCTGCAACCCCGGGACCTTGAAGGCCGATCGCGTTTAACATGCCTCCGTGAACTTCCCATATACGTGGAGTCTTGTTGCCCTCGCACGGATCTTTGCGTATGCCCTTGACAGTGATCGCGCCGAGACGCGTTACGTCTATCAAATTGGCGTACTCCAGACCATAGCCAAATGTGCCAGAGGCGACGGTCACGGGATTTTTCATATTTATCCCGCCTATTTTGACAGAAAGATCTATAGCCACTGTGTCAGTTCCCCCAGACTATCGTCCCCGATTCGAAAACCGGACCATCCTGGCAGACTCGTGCGATATATGTCTCCTCGATCCCAGATTCCGTGTTGCGCTTCATCTTCTGCACGCATCCGAGACACGCGCCAACAGCGCAGCCCATACGCCTGTCGAGTGATATCCACGCCTTTGCGCCCCATCTTATGGCGCGAGCGTCCACCGCCGCGAGCATTCCCTCCGGGCCGCATGCGAACATCTCGATCTTTGTGGCGGGGTGGAGACTCTGCCACGAGTCCAAGGCGGCGGTAACGAACCCTTTCACTCCAAGTGAACCGTCGTCTGTGCAGACCTGTGTGTCCCAGCCGATGTCTTTGAAAAAATCTATAAGCAGCACATCCTCCGCAGACCTGCCACCAGCGAAAAGGATGCCTTTGGTTTTGGAGTTCTTGGCTAAGAAATACAAGGGTGCAACACCATATCCCCCCGCGACGAGAAGCGGTAAAGAGCTCCGGGCAGGAGAGGGGAATCCATTGCCGATTGGCCCCATTATGTTTACCGTGTCGCCAGCCCGCAAATATCCCATTGACTCTGTGCCACGGCCTACATTCTTGTACAAGATCGACAGAATGCCCTCATGGGCGTCGCAAATGCTGAACGGACGCCGAAGCGCCGATGGCTCGACGTTAGGGATGCGGAGATGTATAAACTGCCCTGGTTTGGCGTCAGAAACAACCTCAGGCGCTTCAAGCAGCAACATTCTGTAGCCACCGCCGAGCGTCTTGTTCGAGATTGTTCTGGTCTCGTGTAGACTGGTCATTTGCCGGCCTTGGCGGCCAGCTCTCTTGCGACCTTAGCCGGACGCACAACCTTGTTGCGAATTTCCAGAGGGGAGAGCTTGTCTGCTTCCTCCTGCGGATAACCCATTGCCACAAGGCGTTTCTTTTGCACCTTCTGGCGACGCGCACGCTCCGCCTCAGTCTTTTTTGGGCGGCGCACATGCTTGACTCTTTTTACTGCATCATGATTCTGTAGGGACATCGTTCTCTCCGTGGTCTATACGTCTGTTGAAAATGAGTGGCTTATGATGATGTTTTGTGCGTCAAAAGTCAAGAGGCAATTTAAATCAAAAACCGCAGGAAACGGCCTTTCATGTTCCCTATGGAACTTGTCATAGCCACCCTCCTGCGGTCTTGGCTCTATGCTAGCAGAGCGAAACACTCTACTTACATTTTGTCCACTATGATGCCGTCGCCATAAACAGCGCTTTCGATTGAGATGCCAAAGAAGGTGCTGTAATAAACATTATTGGCGTTCGGGCCGTCAGTGGGCGTACGCAGTGATCCGCATCCAGTCAACATAGCTACAAGAGCGGTTGCGGCTATGAGCGTTAGGAACTTTTTCATGTGTTTTCCTTTTCTTTGTGTTTGCTTGTTTGTGCAGTGCCCACCGCGTATACCGAATTTTACGGGGCGGCCGACACATGCGTTGCCCCGGATATACGGGGATGGCGTAAGTATAGCATGTTACGCCACAAAAGCGCAATGACATACTGCGCGCAAGTGGGATTTGGGCGCATCTCTGTTTTGCGACGTTTTTTCGAGGGCTAAGCACCCCGTGCT
>CAYOPG010000053.1:1164-15311 GCA_964405775.1 uncultured Lentisphaerales bacterium | reverse complement strand
GGGAGGGGACTCTGCCACAGGAGCGGGTTTATGTAATCTGTCAACTCCATGCAAGATTACAATCGGGGGGCTGTGTCATGGTGTAGACTCTGCCACGGGTGGGGGTTTATGTAATCTGGCAACTCCATGCAGGATTACAATAGGTTGGTGTTGTGGCAGGGTGGTGACCCTGACACGGGGGCGGGGTTGCGGGTGAAGTATGAAAATCAGGAATGCCAGGCTATCCCTTCGCCAATCGCCATCGCTCCTGGGCAATCACACTCCTCAAAAACGTTGTTGACTTCTATGTGTTCCGTGTGGTAATCTGCAACTGTTTTCCGGTAAAATGGGGCTATAGCTCAGTTGGTAGAGCGCTTGAATGGCATTCAAGAGGCCAGGAGTTCGACCCTCCTTAGCTCCACCATTTTGGAGGGAAAACTGCAAAAAGAAGTTTGCGAACTTTCTCCGCTGGGCAATTTGTACGGCGTTGTGTCTGTTTCAGTGGGGAAGAAGTATCAACACTCCCATCAACAAAGCGCTCAGGCAGTAGAGCCGAAATATCAGGCGCTACATGACCTTCATCTTGGGGAGGTCTTGGATATCGATGCCGCCGAGGAGCGTACCAGTTTCATCAACAACAGGCAGGTCGTCAATTTTGCGTTGCTCGAAGACCCGCAGGATATCGACGGCAAGATCGTCGGGCCCCACGTATATTGGTTTACGAACCATAACTGTTGATATTGGCCGGTTTAGGAGCGACAAATCGCCATCCCCTGAGATGCCTCGGCGGAAGTCTCCGTCTGTGTATATGCCGATCAGTTTTCCATCTGAATCCACTACGAACGCGATTCCTCCGTGAGCCTTCGTCATAGCAGTGACGACGTTTTTGATAAGAGTGTCGCCCGTCACCCGCGCAATGTTGTCTCCCGTGCGCATTATGTCGCGCGCTTTGAGCAGAAGTGCTCGGCCGATGGCTCCGGCGGGGTGTAGTTTGGCGTAGTCCTCTTTATTGAAGCCGCGTGCGTCAATCAGAGCCATGGCGATCGCGTCGCCGTAGGCCAGCGTTGCTGTGGTGCTTGCCGTAGGCGCCATGTTGAAGGGACATGCCTCGCGCTCCACGGTGGCGAGTAATACGACCTCGCTCAACGCCGCGAGCTCGCTCTCTCGATTGCCCGTGAGCGCAATTATCGGTACTCCAAGACGGCGAACCGCCGGAAGCAGTGTCTTGATTTCATCGGATTCGCCGGAGTAGCTCAGCACCAGCAGAACGTCATGCTGGCCGAGTATGCCGAGGTCGCCGTGCATTGCCTGCACGGGGTTTAAGACGACGCTGGTGGAACCGGTGCTGGCAAGGGTTGCAGATATTTTCTCTGCGATTGGGAGGTTTTTGCCTACGCCGGTAACGACGATCTTTCCTCCGTTTTCCAACGTTTTGAGGAAAAGCTCCATCGCCTGATTAAAACTTCCGTCGAGTTCGTCGCGCACTTTCTTCATCGCTTCGATTTCGACATCGAAAACTTTTTTCGCCAAATCAATTGAGTTCATGCGGTGAATTATCCCTGAAAAGCATCACGTTAGCAAGTAAAAGCGCGTTGACATGTTGAAGTGGTAAGGTGTATACTGTGCCGCCGTGAACCGAAAGTCCGTCAGATTGGCGCATCAGGCGCTTAGAAACGCGAGTCCGCTAATGCGTGGAGTCGCGTTCGAGGCTCTTGTAGTGGAAGTAGTATATGTACCATGGGCGGGCTCTTCGGAGGAGGCGTATCCGCGGGGGTTTTGATTTCCGCATCGTTTCCAGGACATCCACGAACAGCCCGCCCAGAGAAAAATCCGGGCGGGTGTTTTTTATACGTACGAAACTTCAACAACCTTTTTCAAAGCAGGAAATCACAATGACGATCAAAACTAAAATCGAAAAGAAAAAAGACCCTGATTCAGGCGCGGGTGGATCGGCAGGCACTATGCGTACTGGCGCAAGGTGCCTAGTCGAAGGACTCGAGCTGGAAGGATGCAAGGTCATATTCGGATACCCGGGCGGCGCCATCCTTGAGGTGTTCAATGAACTTTACAATGCCCCTTTCAAATTCGTGCTCCCACGTCATGAACAAGGGGCTGCCCACATGGCAGACGCCTATGCGCGGGCTACTGGCGAGGTCGGTTGCTGCATTGTCACTTCTGGCCCGGGCGCAACAAACACTGTTACAGGGCTTGCGACAGCCAATATGGATGGCATCCCGATGGTTTGCATATCAGGCCAGGTTTCTACCGCTGTTATCGGCAATGATGCCTTCCAAGAGGCTGACATTTGTGGTGTCACGCGGTCTATAACAAAACACAATTACCTCGTGCGCGATGTCAACGACCTGCCGCGCATAATCGTCGAGGCGTTTCACATTGCGCGAACAGGCAGGCCGGGCCCTGTCCTAATCGACATTCCAAAAGATGTTCAGATCGCAAAGACCGCAGTCCCGTTCCCGGCTGGCTTCACGCGGCCAGGGTACCGTCCATCTTTTGATGGTCATCCAAGGATGATAGAACGCCTTGCTTCGATGATCAACAGCTCGAAGCAGCCTCTGCTTTATGTCGGCGCTGGAACTATATCAGCCAATGCCTCTGAACTCGTGGCGGAGCTGGCCCATAAGGCCGACATCCCCGTTACGACAACTTTGCTGGGGCTTGGAGCGTTTCCGGAAACCGATCCGCTTTCGTTGTACATGATCGGAATGCATGGGACAGTCGCATCCAATCTCGCGGTCAAAAACTGCGACCTTCTAATAAGCATTGGCGCACGTTTTGACGACCGGGTCACGGGAAAAATCTCGGCGTTCGCTCCTGTCGCAAAAATTGCGCATATTGACATCGATCCCTCGGCTATCGGCAAGAGCGTCCGTTGCGATTTGCCTCTTGTGGGGCATATCAAACCGATTCTCACGGCGTTGCTGCCTCAGGTTTCAGAGACAAAGCGTCCTGAATGGGCTGCTAAGTATCATAAATGGATGGCGGACGATCCGTTTGACTACGCGCCATCTCCGATGGGGGCAATAATGCCTCAGTTTGTCGTTGAGCAAGTGGATAAGGTCAGCAAAGGCAAGGCGATAATCTGCACTGATGTCGGACAGAACCAAATGTTCGCAGCGCAGTTTTTCCGTCATACCAAACCTCGCCACTTCCTGAGTTCCGGCGGTCTTGGAACGATGGGCTACGGAGTGCCGGCAGCCATAGGCGCGCAGTTTGGCTGCCCGGATGAGCTGTGCGTGTGTATAACCGGCGATGGCGGCATGCAGATGAATGCGCAGGAACTCGTTGTGGCAGTTGAGCACAAGTTGCCGATAAAAGTCATCATACTCAACAACGGCTACCTTGGCAACGTCCGGCAGTGGCAGGACATGTTCTACAACAGGAACCGCTCCGCCGTCGTTCTCACGCAGGACAACCGGCCGGCGAACGAGCGCATTCCCGCGCTTGACGAGAGCAAGCCCAAATACTTGCCGGATTTCGTCATGCTTGCGCACGCCCACGGTGCCCAAGCTAGACGCATTGAGAAAATCGAGGAAGTTGCGCCAGCGTTGGAGGAGGCTTTCGCGAGCCCTGAGCCATGGGTGCTTGAATTCATAGTTGAACCCGAGAGCGATGTCTACCCGATGATTCCGCCTGGCAAATCGGTCGATGACACTATCCGCAGGCAAAAATAGGGGAGGGAGTTACTTCAATGAAACACATTATAAATGCAACAGTCGAAAACCAGCCCGGCGTTCTCGCTCGGGTCGTCAGCCTTTTTTCTGGCCGTGGTTATAATATCGACACTTTGAACGTCGGTCCAAGCGCCGACCCAATGCTGTCGAAAATGACGATTACCCTAAATGGCGAAGCCAATGTCATCGAGCAGGTGACTAAGCAACTGAACAAACTGATCGATGTTATCAAGGTCGTGGAACTCACTTCACTTGAGCATCTGGAGCGCGAGCTGATTCTCATTGAGGTTGCAGCTCCCAAGGGCAAACGTGGCGAAATCGTCGAACTGGCAGCGCTTTTCGATGCCTCCATTGTCGGCGTGCGCGAGCGGTCTCTCACTCTTCAATACGTGGGAACGCAGACGCAGGTTGAGGACTTTCTTAAGCTACTGCGCCCCTATACTATCTTCGACCTTTCTCGCAGCGGACTAATTGCCGTGGCGCGTGGCGAGTGATCATGGTTCTCTGCTAAGGGTCGCAGAAGACCATGTGGGGGCGCTGACATGCCCCGTAGCCCGAAATTCGAAGATTTTTGAAATAGGCATCAAGAGGTAATAGAACCCGCGGCCTAAAAGCGTTTTCCGGTCAAGGAAATGCCCTTTGATACGGAGATTCAAATTACCGTTCAGCGCTATCGTTCCAGATCCGGTAGCGCTGAATACGTTGCCCGATATATTGAATTCCGGTATCTTCGCGACGCCGTTTTCAAAAGTCAACTGCGCGGAAAGGTTGTCCTGCGAGATTAAGAAGTCGACTCCCGGAACATAGGAAGCGAGCTCTTCGGTTAAGCCTGCGAATATCGGTATGCGGTACAGGCTTGCATTCTGTATCTCAACCTTTGCATCACCGGTGAGCCCTGTGAGGAATTCGGTTGCGTTCGTATATATCTGCCCATGCAACGAAAGTCGCATGTCCATCTTGCCATTGGGGCTTTCAGGCGTCTGGGCGATCAACGAAGCCAGATCGACGTAGGACACGTCGGTGAACTCTGAGTTAACTTCCATATCAACGGCGGTATTGTCCGCGGGGTTTGGAGTGAACAAAGCGTTTCCAGTAGCGTTGCCCCCTAAAATTGATGCGTCAATATTCGTCACGGACCACAGCGTGTCGGATATATGGAAATCCGCGCCTGCGTTTTGGAACTTGAATCCGTAAGATGCAATACCCGGAGAGTTTAACGTGCCGCTTATGTCTGTGTGGATTCTGGGGAGTGTTGTGGAAATATCCAGCTTCCCCGCCGCTGTTACTGTCGCTGGGTTGTCGAACGTCAGCGGGAGTTTCACCGGCTGTTTTGCGACACGTATCAGGCGAAGGACATGCAGGGGGTCGATCGTTGAAGAGGCATCAAACGTAAGCAAAGATTTTTTGAGGTCTATGAATAGCCACCCCTGTCCGAAGCCTTCAGGGCGCGTTATCGCCAGCGGTCTTATTTCCACTACGTCCCATCCATTCGTTCCGTAAGCCCGCAAGGTCATGTGTACGGTGGAGAGAGGGACATCGTTGTATATGCAGTACCCAGAGCTCATCTCCAGCGTCAAATCGCGGATATTGCGCACAGATGAAAAAACAACCTTTAATTTGAACTGAGGTGGCGATTCCGGAAATCGCAAGCGCAAGATCTCGGACGCGACGTGACGCCCGTTGGCAGCCAAAAAGATGGGGATCAGTCTGTTGGGGTCTATGGCTCCCGAGGCTTCAGACGATACAGTGAAGTCTTCAAGACTGAAACTTACGTTGCCGGAAACAGTTTGATCGCTTGTTCCGTTATTGGAAGGTTGAAGCTTTGCATCAGTTAAAAATATCGTGGCGTTGGTCGAGGAGAGCGTACCTTGAAGGTTGTTGGCTGAAGTCCCCAATATGGCAAACCTGTCGCACTCAAAGTCCACTGTGCCGAAATCTGGAAGGAAGCTGGAATAATCGCCTTGATTTGTTTTGCGAGTTTGGCCGTATCCTCGGTTCGGAATCTTTAGTTCGCCAATTTTCAAATACCTCACCCAGGCGATCGGGTGGCTTTGGCGCTTAGGACGTAGTTTTATTGTGACGTCCTTCATCTCTACCAGAGCGCTACCCAGAGAGCCTTTTTCGTATATCTCGATGGATCCCACGTTGAGTCCGCCACTTAACAACGCTATCGAAGCTCTATCCAGTTCGACCGAGTATCGCTCTGTCGACAAGGCCTTTGAAATGGCGTTGATTATCGGCTGCGGCAACTCTGTGGAAGCGATGCGCAGTATGAATGCGAATGCGAGGAGCAACGTGAAAATCAAAACGTGCTTCGCAACGGTTTTTCTACGTTTTATTTTCTTTTTTGCCATGTTCCAGAGGCGGAGCTACGCCACAGGGCGCAAAACCGCTAAATACCATCCCACAAGTTTCTCACCCCAAAAGATCCAGATAATCGAGCCGAGAGCGAGGTAGGGGCCGAATGGCAGACGGTCCAGCAGTTTCCTGCGACCTGCGGCAAGAAGGGGCAACGCCACAAGTGTTCCGAAAAACGCGGACGAGACAATAGAAAATGCTGCGCCTTGCCAACCGGTGAAGGCTCCGATCGCCCCAACAAGTTTGATGTCGCCGAACCCCATTGCGTACTCGTCTTTCTCAATACGCCCGCGCCTTCTGTAGTAGGCGGTAGATGAAAGGCGTATTATCTGGAGAGGCACAAATCCGGCAGCCAGGCCAATTGCCGACGTCGCAAGACCATGCAGCCACCAGGTCTCGCCTTGGATCGAAGGAACGAGCGTTGAGAGAATCAACCCAGCCGCCATACCTCCAATGGAAACACTGTCCGGTATTATGAAGTGGTCTAGATCAACAAACGTTGCCACAATGAGTCCCGCCATAAACAACCACAGTATAGGCACTGCGGCGGCTTCCGGCAGCATGTTCAGGCCAAGCGGAGGGGTGCTTCCGGCAGGAGGGAACATGCAGCAGGCTACGACAAAGAGGAACGCCGTCAACATCTCAATCCCAGCATAACGAAAGCTGAATGGCGCTTTGCAGTTTGCGCATTTTCCCCGGAGAAGGAAGTAGCTGATCACGGGCAGATTGTGATACCACGGGATCAGTTTTCCGCAAGTCATGCAATGCGATCTTGGTTTTATAATCGACTGATCCAGTGGTATGCGGTATATGCACACGTTGAGGAAGGATCCTATGCAAGCGCCGAATCCCGCTCCGAAGACGGTTAGAACAAGCCAGAGATCCGCTGGTAACTGTTGCATGTATGTATCTTTCCGCGCGTTGCGATTTATTCCGCCTTGAACTCCAACCCGTCTTTAGACGAATTAAGAGACACCTCGACCCTGCACGGCGGCGTGAAGACCTCACGAAGTAGTTTTTCCGCAAGTGGATCCTCGATCATCCGCTCGATTGTCCGGCGCATTGGGCGTGCGCCAAGTGCCATGTCCGATCCCTTCGAAATCAGGAAATCCACCGCTTCAGGTAACAGCTCAACCTTGAGACCGCGTTTGTTGAGCCGTTCGAAAACTTTAGCCAGCTCTATGTCGAGAATTTTGGCGAAATCCTCTTTCTCGAGTGTGCGGAATACAACGACCTCGTCGAATCTGTTGAGCAATTCCGGCTTGAACGTCGATTTAGCGGCCTCGATCAACTGATTTTTCAGGCGATCCTGTGCTGCACCAGGCGCCTCTGCAGAGAAACCGAAGTTCTGGCCAGAGCGAACAGCGTCAACTCCCAAGTTGGATGTGAGTATGACGACGGTGTTTTTGAAATCCACCTGGCGACCGAGGCTGTCAGTGAGCCTTCCTTCCTCCATGATCTGCAAAAGCGTCTGCATCACGTCGGGATGAGCCTTCTCGACCTCATCGAAAAGGACTACACTGTACGGCCGGCGGCGCACGCGTTCGGTTAGCTGCCCGCCTTCATCGTGGCCAACATAGCCGGGAGGTGAGCCAATAAGGCGCGACACGTTGAACTTCTCCATGTACTCGGACATGTCGATTTGTATGAGGGCTTTTTCGTCGCCGAAATACTGCGAGGCGATCGCCTTCGCCAACAGAGTCTTCCCAATGCCGGTAGAGCCGATGAACAGAAAAGATCCGATCGGGCGGCGCGGGTCTTTCAGGTCTGCTCTGGCACGGCGCAGGGCGCGTGCGATGGTTGAAATGGCATCGGGCTGGCCGACAACTGTTTGGGCTAGTTCGTTTTCAAGGTTGAGCAGGCGCTCTTTTTCGTCGCGATCCATGTGCTTGAGCGGTACGCCTGTTGTCGTTGAGAGAGTCGTGGCAATGTCGTTCTCTGTGACTTGCACTAAATGCGCATTGTTTTTAAGCTTCCAGTCATCGGTTATGATCTTAAGCTCCGTGTCAAGCTTCTTTGCCTCGTCGCGCATGATGGCTGCTTCTTCGAACATCTGCCGGCTTATCGCTTCGTCCTTCTTACGAGTGGTCTCCCGGACGCGCTCTTCAAGCGCCCGGATTTCGGGAGGACGCATCGAGGCGGTTATCCTGGCCTGCGCACCAGCCTCGTCCATGAGATCAATCGCCTTGTCGGGCAAATACCTACCAGAGATGTAGCGTGCGCTCAGGCGGGCTGCCGCCTCCAAGGCCGCTGGTTCGTATTGGACTTTGTGAAAAGATTCGTACCGCGGAGCGATGCCTTTGAGAATCGCAATGGTCTCTTCAACGGATGGTTCTTCGATTCTTACCGTTTGAAAACGCCTCTCCAGGGCTGCGTCCTTTTCGATAAACTTTCGATATTCGTCTAGGGTGGTGGCGCCTATGCACTGTAGCTCTCCGCGTGCCAGTGCGGGTTTAAATATGTTCGCGGCGTCCATGGCGCCCTCTGCGCTACCGGCTCCAACGATGTTGTGGATCTCATCGATGAAGAGGATTACGTTGCCTGAGCGGTGGACTTCGTTTACTACAGCTTTGATGCGTTCCTCGAACTGTCCTCGATATTTAGTTCCGGCGACCATAAGCGTGAGGTCGAGCGCGACAATACGTTTTGAACGTATCGACTCCGGGACGTCTCCTCGCTGAATGGCTTGTGCAAGACCTTCCACCACCGCTGTCTTGCCGACGCCCGCTTCGCCGAGCAACGCGGCATTGTTTTTATTGCGGCGGGACAAAATTTGGACAAGGCGTTGAACCTCTTTTTCGCGCCCGATCATTGGATCCAGTTGCCCTTTGGCCGACATTTCTGTCAGATCGCGCCCGAATGCGTCAAGAGCCGGCGTTTTGGAACCGCCACGTTGCTTCAATTCGATCCTCTTGGCACCGGGGAGATTTGAGAATGGGTTCCGGCGGTTTGATGGAGGCTCCTCGCTGTCCTGACCATCGAAAGGGGAGGGGGCGTCCTGACTCTCGCCTTGAGAGAATGGAAAATCCTCGTTTGGAGAATCCATGGAAGACGAAATTTCGTTGATCTCATTGCGTATCGCCTCCGCGCATTTGTCGAAGGTGACGCCAAGGTTCTCTAGAGATTTTGCAGCTATGCCTTCGCCCTCCCGCAGGATAGCCAGCAAGATATGTTCGGCATCAACCACAGGGACATTCATGTTATGCGCCTCGGCGGCTGCAAATTGAAGCACTTTTTTGCTGCGGGGAGTGAGGGGCAGCATTCCCAGAGAATCGGTTGTGCCTTCTCCTTGCGATATCAGCTTCTCTATCTCGAAGCGAACAGCCTCTAGGCTAATCCCAAGGTTCTCAACAACCGCCGCGGCAAGGCAATCATGCAAACTTACCACGCCCAGCAAAAGGTGCTCGGTGCCGATTGCGTTGTGGTTGAAACCGTGTGCCTCTCTGTTGGCGATCTGTATTACCTTTTTAGCGTTTGGGGTGAAATAGTCGAATCCACTCATAGTATAGTTATTGCTCTCGTTAAAAGACGGAACTCCCTTATCTGAACCCGTACTATATCAGAAATCCCGAAAAAGTAGAAGCTTTTCGATCGAGAGTCGCTTGTCTGTTTTTTGTCATTATATTTTTTTCCTGTTGATCTTATGTTCTCGATATGCTAAAAAATGTAGCACAGGTTCAAACATGGTTCGTTTGAATCAAAATATGAAGCTAAATACGGAGATTGAATATGAGCACAGTCAAACGTTTTTTGGGCTTTTTCTAGCTGTGATTGCGGGCGTTGTGTCTGCTGCCACGATATATGTTGATCCGGCTGCAACAGGTGCTGGCAACGGCACTTCATGGGCAGATGCATACAACACCATACATGATGCTGTCGCTGCATCGTTGGCTGGCGACATAATCCGAGTTGCCTCTGGCGAATACCTGTTAGCCTCTGAGATCGTTGTGGACAAGGCTGTCGCGATTCTCGGGGAGAACGGGGCTGCGTCGACGACTGTCAACGGTGGCGGAGTTACACGCTGTTTCAATATGTCCGCAGATGGCGTTATCGACGGTTTTACGATTACTAACGGCGTGACAACCACTGGAGGTGGTGGTGTTAAGATGACGGCGGGTACTGTGCGCAACTGCTTCATCACAAAAAACTCTGCCGGCACTGACGCAGGCGCAGGCGGCGGAGGTGGCGGCGTCTGGATCAGCGGCGGGCTGGTCTACGATTGCGACATCGTAGGCAACACGGGGCGGGTTGGCAGTGATGACGGAGGCGGTGGGGTACGCATGACCGGTGGGGTGGTTTCAAACTGTTTGATTTCCGCCAATCAGGCCGTGGGTTCCGGAGCTGCCGGAGGTGGAGCTTGTCTGAAGAACAGCTCCGCCTTGCTCGTCGATTGCATCCTTACTCAGAACACCGCTGCATGGGGATCTTGTGGCTCATACATTTTCCCTGGGCGCGCTTTGCGTTGCACTTTCACTGGTAACACAGGTTCCAATGGCGCTGGTGTCGGCATGCGCGACGGCGGAATCGTGGACACATGCATTATCACGAATAACACAGGTGACGGTGTATACTACCGCGTGGGTTATGTGCGAAACAGTTTGATTGCTAATAACACCCGGCACGGCGTCTACACGACTCAGGCAGGCGGCGAAATCAGCAGTTGCACAATTGCTAACAATGGAAGTACTGGAGTGTATCTCACTGGCGGTGGAAGCTTGATTCGCAGTAACATAATATATGGCAACACCTCAATTTATGGGTCAGGCGGTATTGCCACTGCTACATGGATTAACAACCTGACTCCAACAGCTGTTTCCGAGGCGTTGGTTGTGTCTGACAACGTAGTGGGAGATCCACTGTTCTCATCGCCTTCCACCGGCGATTTCCGAGTGTTAAAGGCTTCTCCAGCGGTCGACGCGGGTCTTGATCTTTCATCGGTCGGAATCATCGTGGACGTCGCAGGGACTCCTCGTCCGACGCGTTATGGTGCCGATATCGGCTGTTATGAGGAAGCACAGGCTGTCAGAGTACACAATACAGCCCCAGTGGCGACTAGCTCGGAGGCAGAGCTAGGCGGTAAGCTTGTCTACGACGGAGGACTTCCAACTAGCGGAACGCTCTACTGGGGCACTGCGGATGGGGGGACAGACAAAAGTGCCTGGCAGCAATCGTTGGTGTTCAATTCTGTATTTTCTGGTCAGGAATTTCAGACGACCGTCCCTGTTGCGAGTGGTTCAACATATTATTTTCGTACAGTGGCGAGCAACAGCTACGATGAGATATGGGCGGTATCATCGCAGATGTTCACTACCTACGAGGGGGCTGCACAGGATCGAATTTGGACAGGCGCAGGTACGGATTCACTAGCCAGCAATCCCGCCAACTGGCTCGACGGTGTGATCCCACAAACTGGCGACGGAGTTGTGCTTTCCGCTGAATATCCTGTCAATATGACGTGGGACTCCGCCGCGCCAAATACCGTCGCTTCCTGGACACAAGGTGCCGACTACACAGGCAAAGTTACTTTTGAAACTGTCTATGAGGCGAGCGGATTCACGGTTTTCAACATCACGGGCGACGCTTCAGTCCATGGTGGCGTCTGGACACACAAAGCGAACGGCACAACGGAAGCGAACCGTCTGGCCGTTGCTGTAGGTGGGGACTTGACAATTGGAATCGATGCTACTGTTGACGTCAATGGTAAAGGCTACACCGCTAATTCCGGACCCGGCAGGTCTAACTGGAACTCAGCTCTTGGCGGCGGTGGCGCGACGCATGGCGGGGTGGGCGGCAACTACAACAACCACAAAGCCTCCAGCCCAACGTACGGCTCTGTCTTCTCGCCTGAGAATCTTGGGAGCGGCGGAGGAAGACAGAATGATACAAATCCAGGCATTGGCGGTGGGGCTGTTAAGTTGACAGTCGGCGGCGCTACCCGTCTTGATGGCAATATCTCCGCCGATGGAGGATCCGGCGCGGCAGGTGCTGCTGGTGGCAGCATACTACTAACAACAGGCTCGCTTTCGGGTGGTGGTTCTGTCTCTGCCGCTGGTGGTGTTGGCACTTCAGTTGGGGGTGCTGGTGGTGGAGGGCGTGTAGCCATCGTTCTGACAGATACCGCTTCAGATTTTACGAACTGGGATGGAAAGACTACCTCATACGGCAACATCGGATCAGGAAGCACGGCATTTAGCATCGGCTTCAGCGCCGCCGGTACGGTCTATCTAGAGACCGGATCGGGAGCCTCGACGCTTGTCGTTGACAACAACGGTACGTTCATCGGCGACACTCGTTACACTTTAATGCCGGCGGCGACGGATCTTAACGCCGTGGACTCGATCGTTATTCGCAACAAAGGCGTTCTGGCACTTAGGAGCGACACTGTTTTCGACTTCAACACTGCGAACCTCGTAGTTAACGGAGCTTCAGATGCATACCTCGCTCTCGCAGGAGATGGTTCTATAACGTATCCAGCCAACTGGAGCATCGAAGGATACACACTCCGTGGAGAGGGCATCACTGAAACGCTAGGCAATGTGACAGTACGCAACGACGGCGCGCTATCACACAGCGCCAATTACGACACACAAAACAACTGGCTCGATATTGACATCTCCGGCGACCTTGGTGTTGAGGCAGATGGTGCGTTGCATGCCAATGGATCCGGGTATGGTCCTGGGTATGGTTCTGGTAAATCCGGTTGGTCTTCTGCCATGGGCGGGGCGGGGGCAACGCATGGAGGTCTAGGTGGTGGCTATAACTCTTCAAAACCGAACATGAACACATATGGTTCCATCTTGTCTCCTATAGACCTCGGTAGCGGCGGTGGATACAACGGCCTCGCAGCCCCAGGATGGGCCGGCGGCGCCATCATACTTCACGTGGACGGTGCTACAGTCATCAACGGAACACTCTCCGCAAACGGCGACAGCGGTGGTTCTGGCTCGTCCGGCGGTAGCGTCAATCTGACCACTTCAACATTGACAGGCAACGGCGTAATCAGCGCCGATGGAGGTGCTGGAACGAATGTGGGAGGAGCGGGCGGTGGTGGCCGTGTGGCTGTTCGGTTGACGGGACCAAACGCGACGTTTTCAACTTGGGCGGGAGTTTTTTCGGCTACCGGAAAGAACGGAAGTGGCGGCACCACTTTGGTCAACCGTAGCTCTGCAGGAACAATTTTCCTTGCAGAGAGCGGCTTGAAGTCTGGAGCTGGGACGGTGATCATTGACAATGGGACTATTGACATCAACTCGTCATACACGGCGCTTCCTGCGAAACTCAATCCCACAGAGGTGTTGTCACGAACACGCTGGGAGACTCACAACAAGGCTCGCATCGGACTTACGACCTCCAGCACCGTTGAGTCCATCACGCTTCAGCCAAACGGTTTCCTCGAACTTGGCGGCTTCACCCTGACAACCGGCCGTCTACGTGCCAGTGGAGTGAGCTTTCCGGTGGGAACCTACACCGTTGCAGACAACTCGCAGTTTCAGGATGCTGTTGGAGGCGGTCAAATCAAAGTCGTCGGCCTACCGGAGACTACTATGCTGATTGTCAAATAGTACAAGAAAAGAAGACATAACAGGAGAATCGGGCGACTGTCGCTGCCCCGAAGATTCGTGTGCAGTTTGATCAGCAACTTGCACGGCATTAGACGGCAGCCGAACCCTCCATTCCGGTGGAATCTACGGTATTCCCTCCGTTCCCGGTGGTTTCTGAAATATGCAAGGAGATTGTCTACGCTCCGGCGGGGTTCCGGATTGGCACGGCAAATTTCATTCGCTGTTGACAGCGTGGGCGGCAAAAGCTTAGACTCGGCGGGCGAACAACAACAGACAGGGGAAGGGGAAGCCGGAATGATGAGAATCTTCAGATATTGGGCAGTTGAGAAAGGAAAATTGAATATCCAATGGATCCGCGGACAAAAACCGTGAGACAGCACCTGCGGGAAGGTGTGCGGTGAGCCATGTCTGATACAAAAAGACTGGGTGCGGCGCCTATAGGACGCCTTCTCTGGGAATTTTCGGTGCCTGCTATCGTAGGCTCGGCCGTCATGGCGCTGTACAACATAGTGGATCGCCTTTTCATAGGACGCGGTTGCGGTACGCAGGCGATGGC
>CAYOPG010000053.1:0-1064 GCA_964405775.1 uncultured Lentisphaerales bacterium | reverse complement strand
GGTTTGGCATGGGCATACGAGGTGCGGCGTGGGCGACTAACATCGCCATGTTCCTGACGTGTTGTTACGGGGCTGTGCACTTTCTGGGGCCGCGGTGCAACGTCAGGCTGCGCATGCGCAACATCAGGCTGTGGCGTGCGCACATTTGGCCGGTGCTGGCAATCGGCCTGTCGCCTTTCTTTCTTCACCTCATCGCAAGTGTTGTACAGGTGAGCTACAACCACGGATTCCGGATGTGGAGTCCAAGCCAGGAAGCAGCATCCACAGCTATCGCCGCTTCGGGCACCATAAACGGCATACTGCTCTTTGTGCTGATGCCGGTTTTCGGTCTGGCGCAAGGGATGCAGCCGATAGTCGGATACAACTATGGCGCCAGACGATACGATCGCGTGGCGCATGCGTTCAAGACGGCTATGTTGATATCCACCGCGGTCTGCATCGCGGGAACTCTGGTTTGCGTGGCGTTTGCGGATTTTCTCACAGCCGCGTTCACAAAATCGCCGGACGTACACAATCTCGCGAGCTGGGCGCTGCGTGTCGCGTGTGCGGCTTTCCCGTTCATCGGCGCACCGATCACATCCACCACGTACTTCCAGGCCGTCGGGCGCGCTAAGGCTGCAATAGTGCTAAGCACTTTGCGCCAGGCGCTGTTTCTGATACCGCTCATCTTCCTCCTGCCACGGATATTCAGCCCTAGGGCGATATGGTTTTCCGCGCCGATTTCTGATTTTGCCTCAGCCATCGTCACCATGACAGTCGTGTTTTTCGAGTTGCGGCGCCTTCGTGGTCTTCATGCGGAAGAAGTAGGGGAAAACGCCAAGATAGCCGCATAAAATTTGCGCCTCGCGATTCCAGTGGCTGTTCATCAGGAACTTCTCGTTTTCTGCCAATGGGGAAACTGTCTCCGGAAGTTCCGGCAGTATGGCGGCTGATTCCTGAAGGAGCAGGATTATGGCTTTTCTGTCTAAATTGGCATTCATACAGCAACATCGATTACTATACAGCAAAGTTGAGCCGTTTGCGCTGTAAGCACTTTTTGTTTCATTTTGTCGCGATACTTAATC
>CAYOPG010000052.1:14194-15782 GCA_964405775.1 uncultured Lentisphaerales bacterium | reverse complement strand
CTGGATTAGACTTTTCAACGGGAAAATGGCATCTTTACAGACGTCGCGAATCTCAATCCTTGAAGATCAAGCACACCGGTTAATGAAAAAAAACGACAGCCCAACGAAAACACCGTCAAACGACACCGCCCGTAAATTCCGATTCGAGCTGCCCGCAGTGCTTTTCGTCGTAGTCACACTCTTGTACCTGCCTTCTATCCGGAACGGGTTCGTTTACGACGACGAAACTCTTATCCTGAAGGAAGACCGTCCCGACTCCGTCGAAGACTTCACGGAAATTTTCGGACAGCGCCACTTCCCAACAGTGCCTTACTACCGCCCGGTATCGCGACTGACCTTCCGTCTGCAGCACGCAATACACGGCAAGAACCCCCGAGCCTTTCCACGCCTTCAACGCTGTCCTAGCCGGACTAACAGCGCTCGCCGCATACGGACTTCTGAGAGGCAGGCCGTTTAAGCTTGGCAAACCCGCTGGCTGGTTCGTGGCGCTTGTTTTCATGGTGCACCCAGTAGCATCCTCCACCGTGTACCCGGCTTGCTCCGGACGCGAGACACTATTGCCCGCTTTCTTCATGCTATTATCCATGAAATTCTGGCTTATGCCCGGCACTCAGGCTCGCGCTGGCGCGGTCTTGCTATGGGCTCTCGCATTGTTTTCTAAGGAACAGGCAATTGTCATGCCGGTTCTTTTCCTGCTGTCCGACACCCTCGATCTCGCCGAAGACAAGCGATTAAAACAACCCGTAAAAAATGCGTACTGGTATGGCGCCATGGCGATTCTTGCCATCATTTACATGTTCATACGGCGCCAAATCTTCGGCGGCTCTGAATGGGTGCTTGCCACGGACGGCTTTCCCTTGATTCCATTGCTCTCGTACGTTTACGCACTGCAGTCGCTTATAGCTCCTTTCGTGCAGCTTGCGTACGAACCGCCGCCCGAAGTTTGGCTGGCGCCGCCGTGGCGCGCGGCAGTGGCCGTGCTGTTGTCGTCTGCGCTCGTCCTTGCCGCCTGGCGGGTGCGGGCATCGGTCGGACGAATCACGATATTCTGGCTGGCGTGGTTCGTGATTATACAGTCGCCAACCGCAAACATACTCGAGCAGGAGGCTCGTTTTGACGAACGCTATGTTTTCCTTGCCGGTCTGGCGCTGCCCGCTCTCGCCGCTTCAGTCTTTACAGCATATCCTGTAGCACACCGCCACAGACACGCCTTGCTGGCGGCGGCCTGCGGCATTACTGCCGTATGCGCAACCATCACGCTGGGACGCAGCGCGTCGTTCCGAAACGACCTCGCTTTCTCCAACCAATGGGTTAAGTCAGATCCCGCCGCACCGATTCCCTGGAACAACATTGGAGTCCACTGGCTGAACCTCGGTGAGCTACAACGCGCCGAACCGGCGCTACGGCGCGCAATAGACACTGGACCAGAATTTGTGGCTGCTTACTATAATTACGGGCTCCTCCTCTTCAAACAGAACCGCCCGGCAGAAGCCGTATCATCGTACGAGTACGCATTGCTCCTCGATCCAGACTACCCCGCCGACTACAATCTTGCTCTGGCACTGCAGCATGCAGGCGAGACCGCCAG
>CAYOPG010000052.1:0-14094 GCA_964405775.1 uncultured Lentisphaerales bacterium | reverse complement strand
AACACCGGCGTCGCACTTGAGCAACTGGGCAGTACGGAAGAAGCCCTGCAAGCATACCAGACAGCAAAGTCACTAGCGCCGCGACGCGCCGACATCCGCCAGAATCTCGGCAACATACTCTTGAAGAACGGACGCATTCACGAAGCGGCCGCCGAGTACAACGTGGTTCTGGAACTTGAACCCGACAACTCTATCGTCAAGGATATCCTCAACACCATATACAACGCTAAACACAACGATTAACCTAGATGAATAACATGAAAAAACGATTCAAAGTAGCATTCGCCGGATTCCGTCACGGGCACATAGGCTCGTTGTTAACAAATATGAAAGCTTCGGACGACTTTGAGGTCGTAGCCTGCTGCGAGGAAGACGAAGCGACCAGACGCTCGCTAGCCGACAAAAAAACCGTGACGATAACGCACGAGAGTTTTGCCGACGTTCTTGAAAGCGTGCAGTGCGATGTCATAGCGATTGGCGACTATTACACAAAGCGCGGCTCTATGGCCATACAAGCCCTAAAGGCAGGACGCCACGTAATAGCCGACAAACCGCTATGCACGGATATTGGAGAGCTTGATGAAATATACAGCCTTGCGAAGGCCGGAGGTCTTTGCGTCGGTTGCATGCTTGAGCTGAGATCCAGCCAGGCTCTTGCCGTCGTGCGCCGCCTTGTCTCTGAAGGACGGCTTGGGAAAATCACTCAGATACTATTCACCGGGCAGCATCCACTGAACCGCAACACGCGCCCCTCATGGTACTTCGAACCCGGGAAACACGGCGGCACCATAAACGACATAGGATCGCACGCTTTCGACATCATACCATTGATCGCGGGATCTGGGATCGCGAGAATAACCGCGGCGAGAGAATGGCAGGCTTTCGACGTGCGCAGTGATTCCTTCCGCGACGCCGCCCAAGTTATGTTCGAACTCGACAATGGATGCGGTGTCATGGGCGACGTCTCATACTCCGCTCCCTCAACCTTCGGCTTCACACATCCTTCGTACTGGCGCTTCACATTCTGGGGCACCCTCGGCATGGTGGAATGCAACGCCTCCTCCCAAACCGTTACCGCTTATTTCGACGGAGAAAAAGAGCCTCTCCAGATACCGGTCGATTCCGAAAACCCCAAATCCTATCTGGAAGCATTTCTCGACGATCTTCGCGGCATTCCGACCGAGCTTGACACCGACCGCGTCATTATAAGCGCCCGCGACGCACTGCTCCTCCAGCAAGCCGCCGGCTGAAGCGTCGGCTATCTGATGAATTTTCCGGAGCCATGCATTTCAACTTTTCATTGACGAAACAAGGTGCATTATAATAGATTTGAGATGAAACCACGTTGGTGAAATTGCCCATGGAGTCTATAGCACATAAATTGTCACAAAAACAAGTAATTGACCCGGCATACTCCTCAAACCTGACCGACTCTAAAAAAACGGATTCCGAGGAGTGGCTTTACTCAGCCGCACAGTACGAGGCATTCATGAAAAGCCACACGGACCGCGTGGCGGAATCTGTCGGTCTCTCCCCGGAATATTCCAGCTCTCCGCCCGTCAATTGCTCTCTTGTGTTTTTCCGAAGATTCATTGAGGCTGGCAACTTGGAAATCTTCGTCAACGGCAATACGGAACTCTCGCTTGACAACGCCAATGTCGAAGTGCTCGACGATGAAGAATCCGGCAGCATAATAGTTATGAATTCCTCAGAAGGCGACCTGCTCGTAAAGGTCACAATCAATGAGGATTTCACCTCGATTCCCTCCATAAAGGCGGAAGGTGACGACTGGGAGGTTTCCCTGAACGGCATAGATTTCGAACAGCCCGAGCGATTGCCCAACGCCAACGAATTCGGGTTTGAGCTGATCGACGTTGACGTCGCGTCTCTGGAAAAGGGGAAATACGACGTCAAGCGTGAAATCTACGGATACGTGTCAGTTAGGTCGAAGGCCAAACCCAGCGTGCATCTCGCCGATTCACTCGCCGAAATCGAGTACAAGCGGTCGTTCGCCGATGCAGCCCCAGCCAGAATGGTTCGCACACACACGGGTTCTTGGAGAACGTCTGCCCCCGTCTTCTTTAGATATTTTTCCGTTGAATCCAGCGAGGAGTTCACTGTCACCTGCGAGGCGCAGATCCGCCCCATGGAGTACAAAGGCGCATTCCATGCGGACGATGAGCTAAACCGCATCTGGATGTCGGCAGCATACACGCTGCGCGTCTGCACTCGTGACGTAATAGCATCCGGAGACCCTGCCAAATCCACGATCCCCCCAATGGCGACCCTTGCCGTCGGCACCATGGCGAACGCATATGTTTTCGCCGAGCCCGATCCGGTGCGCGACACACTAAGACTCGCAGCCCAATACGGAATAGATGCGACCTCCACTGAAAACCGACTCTGGTACATCTTCTGCCACGACATGTACCAACTTTATTTCGACGACAGGGAATTTCTGGAAGAGAGCTACGACGATATTAAATCCACGCTCTTCGCTCTCTCCGAAGCTGCCAAAGCAAACGATGGAATCCTCCCGGGCGTGTCGAATGCCGACGAAGGAACGGAAGGCCCGTCGACAACCCTGCAGATGATCTACATAATGGCGCTGCAGTCCGCGGAACGGATCGCCGATCGCATGGAAGACGTGGCAGAGTCCGAACTCTGCCACGAAACGGCGGAGGCTCTCAAAGACAAGCTCGTGGATATAGCGTTCAACGACAACGAAGGCCTCTTCTTTTCCAAACCAGGCGATCCGTCCTCCCCCGTCACGCGCCACGCAAACTTTCTCTCGATTGTGTCAGGCTTTGCGGAGGAAGACCTTGCGCAGCACATTTCCGACATTCTTCTTGATGGGAACTTACCCGCCGTTAAAACTCCGTTTATGGCGTTTTTTGAAATCATGGCTCTCTACATGGGAGGACGGTCGGACGAGGCGCTTGGCGCGATAAGACGCTGGTGGGGCGGCATGTTGCGCGCAGGGGCGACGACTTTCTTCGAATCATTCGATCCTGATGCCGTCGACGGCGAAATCTACGCAAAAGACGGGGATCCGTTCGGCAATTGCTTGTGTCACGCTTCGGCCTGCGGTCCCGCAGCTCTGTTGCCAATTGTTGTCTTTGGCTTCGAGCCGATGGCAGATGGATGGAAGGAGCGTTTCAACGCCGAAAAATCTCCGCTCGGAGAAGCCAATCTCACCGTTCCCACCCCGGACGGAGCCGTCATGCTCGAGTCGAAGGAAGGCGTGATCTCCATTCAGGAAGCGCACGACCCGATACAATAAACGGCCGATGACTGACGGGCATATAGAAGGGCAGACTCGGCCGCCGGCAACGCCATTGAAGCCGTCTGAGCTGCCGGTTTTTGCACACAAACGTCAAATCGTCGATGCTCTGAAGAACCACCAGGTAATCGTCATTTGTGGCGAAACCGGGTCTGGCAAAACAACCCAGATACCTAAAATCTGCCTCGCCGCCGGGCGGGGGGAACATGGCATCATTGCATGTACCCAACCACGGCGCATCGCCACTGTGACTGTTGCCGAAAGGGTTTCTGAAGAGATGGCACCGCACGGGGACCTCGTCGGCTGGCAGCATAGGTTCGCCAGAAAGACACCTCGCAACATGAAGATCAAATTCATGACCGACGGCATCTTGCTTGCGGAAATACACAATGACCCTCTTCTAAGGCGCTACGACACCATAATGGTTGACGAAGCTCACGAGCGCACCCTCAATATAGACTTCATTCTGGGTTGCCTGAAGCGAATCCTCCCACGGCGCCGCGATCTCAAGGTAATTGTATCTTCGGCGACCCTCGAGACATCCCGCTTTTCTGAATTCTTTGAAGGCGCACCGGTGATCAACATACCCGGTCGCACATTCCCCGTCGAGGTGCGCTACCGCGAAACCGAGGAGGATGGCGACTTGTCTGATGCCGTGGCAGATGCGGTCGAAGAGGCACTCTCAGAACCTGCGCAGGGCGACATACTGGTGTTTCTGCCTGGAGAACGCGACATTCGAAACTGCATGGAGACGCTGGAGGGACGCGCCCTGCCAAACTGCGTCCCAATCCCATTGATGGCAAGCCTGCCAGCCGCAGACCAGCGCCGAGCTTTCACCATGGCGCCGGGGAAGCGCAGAATTATTCTTTCAACGAACGTTGCCGAAACATCCGTGACTATCCCCGGAATACGCTACGTGATTGATTCCGGCCTCGCGCGCATAAGCCGTTACAACCACCGTGCACACGTAAAGCGCCTGCACATAGAACCGATCGCGCAAGCTTCGGCGGAGCAGCGAAAAGGGAGATGCGGACGCATCGGGCCCGGCATTTGCATGCGACTATATTCCGAGGAAGACCTGCTCAAACGGCCTCAATACACGGAGCCTGAAATACGCCGCACCTCGCTAGCGGGGCTCATCCTCTCTATGCTGGACTGGAGCCTTGGGGACCTGGACACCTTCCCATTTGTGCAGCCTCCCGCGTCATCAATGATCCGCGAAGGCTACAAGGAGCTGCTGGAGCTACAGGCAATCCGGGAAAACGCCCCAGACCGCGACGGCAAACCTCCCGCTTGCCGCTATTCGATAACACCGCTCGGACGCGACATCGTGCGCCTACCACTGGAGCCGCGTCTATCACGCATGCTTCTCGCCGCCGAAAATGAACATTGCATGAGAGACGCGCTCACCGTCGTCTCCGCACTCTCTTGCGAAGACCCTCTGACACGTCCCGTCGATAAGAGCGACGAAGCCGACAAATGCCATGCGAAATTCAAAACAGAGAAGTCCGACTTCGCCGGCATACTTGTTCTCTGGCGCTTCTTTTACAATGTATCCACGCCGCTTTCGCGTAGTGCCATACGCAAACGATGCAAAGAGAATTATGTGTCGTATAGGAAACTACTTGAGTGGGAGGACGTGAGATCTCAGCTTGAGACAATGCTGAGAATGGCAAAGATCGACGTAAACTCGTCATCAGATTCCGACGATGGCCTGCACCGGGCGCTGCTGTCAGGTCTTCTCAGCGGGATCGGGATATGGGATCCCGAAGAAAACGAGTACAAAGGCGCGAACGGCACGCGTTTTTCCATTTTCCCGGGATCCGGACTTTTCAGGAAACCGCCGAAGTGGATCATGTGTTCGGAACTAGTAGACACGGCGCGTCTGTACGCTAGACGCGCAGCCGCTATCAATCCCGACTGGATCGAACCGGCTGCCCGCCACATCTGCCGCTACAACTATCATTCCGAATACTGGGACCCCAAAATCGGCACTGCCCGCGCCCTGCGGCGAGTAGTCCTGTACGGTCTGTTAATTTCCGACGGAGTGCGCTCCGACATCTCCCGTATCAACCCGGAACTCTGCCGCGCCCTGTTTCTGCGACACGGATTAGTTGAAGGAGAGTTTCCCAAACCCGTGCCGCAATTCGTAAAACTAAATCTGGATTTCATAGGCAAGCATATTGCAGCGGCACACAAAACGCGTTCAACAAACCCGGAATCAGAACTCTCGATGTTCGTTGAGCGCTACGACGATCTCTTGCCGGATGATTGTGTCAACGTGCCGGCTCTGCGTAAATGGTTGGCTCATGCCAAGAAAGCAGATGTTGATCGCCTTGTTTTTTCGGACGCCGATTTCGAGGAAAACGCCGACGCATCTGCCGGCTTCCCGGATCACGTCGATCTGGCAGGAAGACGCATGAGGCTATCTTACCGGCACAACCCTCAAGGTGATGACGATGGCATCACTTGCACTGTGGCCATGCATGACATTCCATTGTTGCGTCTTTGGCATTCAGACTGGCTTGTTCCAGGCGCTGTGCAAGGCAAGGTTGTCTTCATGCTCCAGAAGCTGACTCGTTCCACGCATGCTGAAATCGCAGCTGCGCTCGGTGGTGTCAAAGGGCGGGACTTGCGCACGATTGCCGGCCTCTGCCTCGAGTCTATGGAGACGGACATGCCACTCGCACATTCTCTCGCGCGCATGCTGAGCCGTGAATGCCGTGTACGCGTATCCCCTGCGATATGGGACGAAAGCTTGATGCCGCCGCAGCTACTGATACGTTGGCGCGTCGTGGATGACAAGAATGCGCAGGTTTTCGTTTCGCGTTCAAAAAAAGAAGTCTTCGATTTTCACGATGAATTGACGGCTCTCGCACCTGAGGTCTTGACCGGAGCGACGCAGCCGGACTTTGACGGCTTCAGGGAAATGCGCGGAATAAGAACCGTAACGTTCCCGGACGTTCCCGAACGGCTCTGGATCGGTTCGGCACTTTCCCCGATTCACTCATACCCGGCTTTGCATGACGACGGCGATTCCGTTTCGTTGCGGATATTCACGACTCTCGCAGCCGCGGCGTCATCGCACCGCGAGGGTGTTCTCCGCCTCATTATGCTTTCCGAAAACCTTCGCGCACCAACCGCATCAGGAGCGCTTGGGAAAACACAAAAAAAACATCGTTCAAAAACGGTGTCGCTCGACGCCATCCCGGCAGATGTCACGTTTGCCGCTCCGTCACGTTCTGAGTCTATTCTGCCGCCCCAGCCACGCCTCCAGGCAGACATCCTGCGCGGTGCTTTGCTGTCGGTTTACGCGCCGGAGTCTGACCCACTGCCTCGAACTTCGGAATCATTGGTCGGACTGATCGCGGCACGTCGGATTCAATTCCGCAAGCTTCACGCAGAAATGGCGACGCTTGTTCCGGCTATATTGGATTCGGCTGAAGCTTGCTTTGCGAAGCTCGACAACGCCCCCAACCTGCCGGAAGAGAGCATTATCGACATAGCGGAGCAACTAGGAGGGCTTTTATACAGCGGCTTTGCGGGCGTTGTTCCCCATGAATGGCTACGGGAGTATCCACGCTATCTTGATGCCGTGCGCATTCGAATTGAGCGCGGCAACATCGACCCTGCGAAGGAACTTGGAAAGCTCGACATCGTGCGCCCGTTGTGGGAGCGCCAGATCCGCTTCGATGATGGCGGTGCACCGTTCAACAGCAAAGCCATGGAAGAGCATCGCTGGCTATTGGAAGAGCTGCGTGTATCAGTCTGGGCGCAGGAACTAAAGACAAAGACCCCGGTGTCCGTCCAGAGGCTCGACAAAGTCTGGGCTGAAGTTCCTTTTTTAGTTTAGTTATTTCTTCAAGGCATCGAGCTTCGACGGGATCGAAAGGATGGCTCGCAAAATGTCGACTATCAAGGCAAACGTCAGGAACCAAACGTAGATACAAATCGGAATAAGCCCTATAAACAGGCCAAATCCTGTCATTCTGAAAGCTCCGCCGTAGTCTCCATTTATCATTGCCAGCAGCAATCCAATAACAATCACTATGGCTCCAACGCACCAAACGAAGGGAGCCATCAGCATCAACGCCTTAATCTTAAACGAGACTAGCCCTATGAATTCTTCCGCTGTCGAGCATCCCTCCACTATTTCCGAATTGACTATTTTGGGCGACAGAGCCATCATGCCCACGAACGAAGACATGACCGAAAACACAAGCCATATCGCCAATGCATCCCAGGAACGCGCTGAAATGCCCCACACTATGGCAACCACAACGCTGGCGGCGCCTAAGAACAGACAGAGTATAGCAACGCTGTCCAGAAATGCCCGCGACGAGAAACGGCTCGGAAATTTCTCGATCAGCTTCGTTGTGGAGCCGAAAAGTTTGCCTCCGATAAATGAAAAAACCAGACATGCGGCCGGTGCGATGAGAATCCCGAGTAGTGTCATAACAGCGGAATCCGCACGAATCCCCAAGACTATGGATGCAAAGGCGGCTATTACCCCCATTACAATGAACGCTGCGGAACCTATTGATAAAGCCAATTTAGACCCAAAATCGAAAAACTCTTTTTTGAGCATGCTGCGCATTTTCTCAAGAATGCCCTCGAAAAAACGATTAATGAAACCCTGACCTACGGCAATATTATTCCAAAAAGGTTTCACTGGCTCACCTTCGGAAACCTCGTTCTGTTTAGCATCGGAAGGCGCTTCCCCTCCGTCATGAAGTGGGTTTCGATCGTTTTGCAGATCCTCTTTCTGAAAGGCGGTGTCGTTACCCTGTTTGCTTTCTTCGATGTCATTCATGCTTGCTCTCCTTAGTATATGGTGTTTTGACTTCGGATCCCTGCGACAATGCGCGCGTTAAACAATCTTTTTAACGCTTTCAAGTCTAACAAAATGCGTCATGGCACGCAAGCGGTTAGAAACAGTCCCTTTTAATTTCCCGATTTCCGCCAGTTCTCAAGACGTTTGGCAATGGTGTCTTCGTAGCCGTTCGCGGTTGGTTTATAATATTTCTTGGATATGGGGATATAGTCCTGCGCGACGTAGCCGCCGGCATAGTCGTGTGGATATTTGTAGGCTTTTCCCAAGTCTTTTTCTACAGCCTTCACATGCACATTGCGGAGATGCTCCGGCACTTCCATGACTCGTCCTGCCCTGATATCTGCCGCCGCGCTTTCAAGCGCCATGTACGCAGCGTTGCTCTTTGGGGCTGTTGCGAGGTAGGTGGTAGCTTGCGCCAAAGTTATACGCGCCTCAGGCATTCCGATGAATTCCACTGCCTGCATTGCCGCAACAGCCACGCTTATGGCGCGGGGGTCGGCGTTGCCGATATCCTCAGAAGCGCTTATGACGAGGCGGCGGGCGATGAAACGCGGATCCTCCCCCGCCTCGACCATTTTGGCAAGCCAGTAAACCGCCGCATGGGGATCAGAGCCGCGGATGGATTTAATGAACGCCGAGATAGTGTTGTAGTGCCCCTCTTCGTCACGGTCATATTCAAGCATCTTGCGCTGTACGCATTCCTGAGCTGTGGCGGCGTTGATGTGGCGCTGCCCGTCTTCAGCCGGTGGCGTGCTTAGAGCCGCGATTTCGAGGGCATTCAGAGCCTTGCGGGCGTCTCCCTCGCAAATCATTGCTATGTGCGCGAGGGCTTCGTCATCAGCCTTCACGCCCTTGCCGCCAAGGCCTCGCTCTTCGTCTTCGAGGGTTCGTTTTAGGAGGGCGACGATGTCTTCCTCCGGGATAGGGTGCAACTCGAAGACCATCGAACGCGAGGTCAGGGGCGAGTTTACGAACATCTGCGGGTTGTGCGTAGTGGCGCCTATAAGCGTTATGCTGCCGTCTTCTACGTAAGGCAGCAACACGTCCTGCTGAGCCTTGTTAAAGCGGTGTATTTCGTCTATGAACAGAATCGTGCTCCCTCCTGTTGAGGAGCGCCGCGCTGTTTCGAGGATTTTGCGCAGCACCGCCACGTTGGACAGCACGCCGCTCGCTCTACGGAAGCGGCGTTTGGTGCTCAGCGCCACGACCTCGGCTATCGATGTTTTGCCGCAACCGGGAGGTCCGTACAAAATGATGCTGGATAGGCGATCGGCATCTATGACGCGCCGCAGGAGCTTGCCCGATCCGACGACGTGCTGCTGCCCCACGATCTCGTCAAGCGTCCGCGGCCTCATACGAGCCGCGAGAGGCTGCTTACCTGTAGGAACGCCTCCATCCGCAGATAGCTCCAGAAAATCGTCGAATTCGTCTTGATGCATATCGCTGATTATAACCAATGAGGCAATGCCCTTGCAACGAATTTTCTTGTTATAGAAGCAACGGAATGATATGTTTTTCCCCGTTTTGTTTCCCATGATTCCAACAACACTAACGTAGAAAGAGTTTTACATGAGCTATGCCCAAGAAGTCATCGCAGCTGTCACGGCGCGAGATCCAGATCAACCGGAATTCATTCAGGCGGTAACCGAAGTTCTCGAAACCCTTGAACCGGTCATCTCAGCTAGACCGCAGTACAAAAAACACAGCATTCTAGAGCGCATCGTAGAGCCTGAGCGCACAATATCGTTCCGCGTCCCTTGGGTCGACGACAATGGCAACATCCGCGTCAACCGTGGTTATCGAGTGCAGTTCAACAGCGCTATCGGCCCTTACAAAGGCGGCCTGCGCTTCCACCCATCCGTGAACCTGAGCATCCTGAAATTTCTGGGCTTTGAGCAGACCTTCAAAAATAGCCTGACCACGCTTCCCATAGGCGGCGGCAAAGGCGGCGCAGATTTTGATCCGAAAGGCAAAAGCGATGGCGAAGTTATGCGTTTCTGCCAGAGTTTCATGGACGAACTCTTCCGCCACATCGGCCCTAACACCGACGTGCCTGCAGGTGACATTGGCGTTGGCGCCCGCGAGGTCGGCTACATGTTCGGCCAGTACAAGAGGCTCCGCGATGAATTCACGGGCGTGTTCACTGGCAAAGGCCAAGGCTGGGGCGGCTCGCT
The DNA here is from genome assembly GCA_964405775.1 of uncultured Lentisphaerales bacterium. Lineage (GTDB taxonomy): Bacteria > Verrucomicrobiota > Kiritimatiellia > RFP12 > UBA3636 > JAAZFF01. Next base: position 3,803 of record CAYOPG010000052.1, on the reverse strand, counting down.
GATCCGCCCGGAGGCCACTGGCTTCGGCGCCGTGTATTTCCTCACTAAGATGCTTGATAAAATCGGAGAGTCCATCGAAGGCAAAACCTTGGCAGTATCTGGGTTCGGCAACGTGGCGTGGGGCACCGCCATGAAAGCAACCGAGCTGGGCGCCAAAGTAATCGCGCTTTCCGGCCCAGACGGATATATCTACGATTCTGAAGGCATGAACGACGAGAAGATCGCCTACATGCTGGAGCTGCGCGCGACGAACAACGATGTCGTGGCTCCGTTCGCGACGAAGTTTAAGAGCGCAAAATTCATCCCCGGCAAGAAGCCATGGGAGCTCAAGGTCGACATCGCTATGCCGTGCGCGTTCCAAAACGAACTCAATGGTGACGATGCGAAGGCTCTTATCGCCAACGGTGTCAAGGCCGTTGCGGAAGTATCCAATATGGGATGCCGTCCGGAGGCGATCAATGCGTTCCTCGCGGCCAACATTCCGTTCGGTCCAGGCAAAGCAGTCAACGCCGGTGGCGTTGCGACTTCAGGTCTTGAAATGACGCAGAACTCCATGCGCCTCTCCTGGCCTGCCGAAGAGGTCGACGCCAACCTCAAGCGCATCATGAACTCGATCCATGACAACGCCTATGAATCCGCAAAGACTTTCGGACACGAGGGCAACTACGTAATGGGCGCCAACATCGCCGGCTTTGTCAAAGTAGCCGACACCATGATCGCTCACGGCGTGGTCTAATCCTGCGGACGTCTAGTAAACTACGCCGCACTCCGCGGCGTAGCGTTCTAGGACAGCGACCGCATCCTCACGCATGAAATCGAGCGTAACTTCAATGCCACGCTCCGCATATGAAGCCGGCCAATTGGCCGGCTTTTTTCCTTCATCGTATCCGGCAGCCCTCACATCTTTATCTCTAGCGGCACAGACTATGCGTGAAATTCCGCTCCATGGTATCGCCCCCATGCACATCGAACAAGGCTCGGAGCTGCTGTAAAGAGTCACCTCTGCCGGGATAAGTGTGTGAGAACCAACAGCCTTTTGCGCACGCATGATACATACTATCTCCGCGTGCAACACCGACGATTTGGCAGATAACACCAAATTCACTCCGGCGGCGACGACCTTGCGCGTTATTGAGTCAACAGCGACAGCGCCGAATGGCCCTCCGCATTTTTCTTTTATGTTCATGGCGGAGACTTCAATTGCCGCACGCATCGCATCGGCATCCGTATCAAGCCTCGATGGGAGCGACGCCTCCCATTCAATAAACCACCGCGGCAGATCAAATTCCAGTTTCCCGGCAAGCGTTGTGTTCTCTTCGGTGTGTTTCATAAGCGACCTCATGAGTTGTTGCTACTCAACAGAGACAATTCCATCGCGCCACCCATAGGAGATCACTTCCGTGTCACCCGCGGCATGGCGAACTTCAACTACAGCAGAGTCAGAGTCTGCAAGGACACGGCGGAGGCGCACTTTTACCCCCGAGTTAACGCCGTGGGCGAAGGGAACCACCACTGTCACAAGCCGTAGCGGAGTTCCCGTTCCAGTGAGAGCGATCCGAGCCTGCGGAGCAGGTTGATCCTCACCGTCGCTCACCCACCCCCCCACCGGATCGGTCTCGCCCGTTGCCATGGACATCTTAATCCGACCTGCTGACGCTAACGGCCAGAGCTCAATATTGGGTAGGTTTTGGCGCAGAGTGCGGAACACGCGCTGTCGCCTATCCATCGCAAGCCGCAACGGCACGAATTGAAAACGGGCTTCTATGTCTCGCACCGCCTCGCCGCTCACTTCGTCGAGAACCACCCAGTAGCGCTCTCGTACGAAAAGCAAAGCCCTTGTATGCGACAGTCCTTCTGGCTGTCCTTCATAAGGTCTGTCATACGTTGCACGCACACTCTCTACACCCCCATCGGAAATCGTCTGCACCCGGTTCCTAGAACTGGCAGTTCTATCATCAAGGGATAGCCGCGCCCAAGCCTGACCAGAGCCATTGACCAACACGGTATTGTGAGAATACGTGCTCCGGTAGTATTCGGTCCAGGCATCCCGCATGTAGCCTGTTATGCCCGGATCCACTATAAATGGAAAACCGTATGCGAAAAATTCGACATTCAAAGCGTCATCGTGGCAATGGCTCGCGCCGGGGGGACCGCCGTCAAACAACGCCCACAGAGCGTCGGATCCGGTTCCGGAAGCCAAAATATGCATGCCGGAATCGGGGAAGGAGCGACTTTTGCCGGCGTAATGCCCTTCGAACGTGTCAACGAGTTCAGGCCGCTCGAAGAGATCAGCGCCAAGCGCCAGATAATCGCGTCCCGATCGCGCCCGCCAGCCGTTCGAGTCGTTAACCGACGGCAGGGTGCCATCAGGCCGTGTTATGCCCGCGACGTAATCAAAAGTGGAGGCAAGTCGCTCTGCGAAGCCGTACGGCAGGGTAATGTCGTTGAGACGAGCCAACTTTAGCGGCTCTAGAAATCCACGACATGCCATCATGTGGTAACCTGGAGCTAATTCCCAATCCACTCCGTCCGGCCACACTTGACGCTCCAGTTCCCGCAAAAGACGTTCCATGCCTGTCTCGCGCCAAACAGAGGCTCGTTTGAACTCGGGGAACAAGACTCCTAATACAAAGAGCAACTGGCTCTCGACTATGAGCCAGTTGTTGGCATAGCCCATATAACTTAACAAATGCTCGGCATGGCCATGGAAACTCTTGAGTATCTCAATACGGGTGGTATCGCGGAAATTTGGATCATTTAACAGGGCGAAGAAAGCGTCAAGCCAAGGACGGCATCCTCGCACAGCCACGGAGAGCGTCTCCCAGGCAGGATCGCCACCACCGTTGTGTCCTACTGGCTCTGGGTTGTCCCGCATCCAGCTCAGCCACAGCTTGTCCAGTGTTCTTATGTAGCGGCTGTCGTTCGTACCTAGGTATGCAGACACTAGAGTGCTCATCCATCCGTGACGGTTGAAGGCGTGCATCCACTCCAGATAACCGTTTGGATTTAGGTGCCAGTTTACAGGATCGCCGACATCGTAGCCGTTTATGTGGTTACGACAGATAGCATCGGCTTTTTCAAGCGTCAGGGCATCTGACGATGGAGCAACAGTACCGAAATCGTGAAGAGGGCGCGGGCGGGTGCGCAGGCGGGCGAGCATCGCCTCCCCGTCAAAACCTTCCAATGCTTCCCTTAGCCCGGCGTCTGTGAGTCTGGGTCCGATTGCCCTATCGCGACGTTCGACGCGAAGTTCAGCAAGCCACAGGGTCGTGCCAGGCGAACCGGCATCAATACTCAGGGTAATTTTTCGCACCGGATGCACCAACTCGCCCATGCCGAAAACCAGAAAATTTTCCCACGGGAAAGGATAGCGCGACCAGTCGCCTTCTTCGGCAGTGATATCCGGCGCATGGCCTGTATTAAAAGAATCGGGAGCGTCTAAGCCCTCGGTTCGTGTAGTCAGTTCTATGCCCAGAGCAGGCTTTACGCCCCCTCCCTCTGTGATGAAGACCATTACGATCTGGTCAAAGGCACGCAAATCTGTGAGTGGCGGAGTGAACACACCTCGGAACCTTTCATCCAACTCCAGGCGAACAGCAGGGAGTCCCCTACAGGATTCAACTGGTTTCCCAAAAGCCGCACCCAACGCATCAGCGTCCATCAAAACCTGCGATTCAACAACACGATCCAGCTTCATGCACAACTCCTGTTTCACGGGTATATCTTAACACATACAAGACGCGTATTCCACGGTGATTTGCAAGTTAAATGGTTCAGCTCTTTAAGCTGCTTCGTTGAAAGCT
>CAYOPG010000051.1:0-15926 GCA_964405775.1 uncultured Lentisphaerales bacterium | reverse complement strand
CCGAGTACATCAAGAGGAGTCAATCAGGTGCCAGGTTCTGAATCGAGGACTGCGCCTCAGCCTGTGATGCCGTAGCAATAATGTAGCGCCAGCCAGTTTGGCGCTTTTAACTAAACAAATATCCGGACGCAAGTTATTTGCGTCAAAAAGAAAGAATAAAAATGAAGCGTACTCTATTGGTCGTTGCAATATTAGTTGTGGTTGCGGTTGCTGGGGTTTTCCTGTTCCGCGATAAGTCCGGCGCCCCTGCAACGCCCGAAGGGGCTGTTTCGGAGATGGTGGGGGCTTTCATTGATGGCCGCGTGGGCGATGCATACAAGTTACTGCCAGCCTCCTATAAGAAGGACGTTGAGAAGGTTGCAAAGGCTTTCGGCGATAAGATGGATGCCGATATTTGGAAGGAAGCCCAGTCTCTGATTGCTGAATTTGCAGATCTCGTTGAGGTCAAGGCCGACGTTCTCGTAGAAGCAATGGACGTTGCAGAAGATTCAAAAGTGGATGAAAAAGAGATGATCGGATACTTCAAGAAAGCGGCGCCGATGCTGAAGAAAATCGGTTCGGAACTTTCTCTTGACATGTTCAAGTCCGGCAACGTTGAGAAGATTCTTAAAACATCCGGGCTTGCCGGGATTGCGGCTACACTAGGAGATGCTGTGGGAGCCAAGATGAAAAGCGTTTCCGAGGAAGAGAATGAGAGCGTGGTCGCGGTTTTAGTGGATGAAGACGACGAAGAAACTGACATACACTTTATAAAGGTCGAGGATGCTTGGGTGCCGGAATCCATGGCTAAGGGCTGGGATGAAGGTATAGCGGAAGTGCTTAAGTCGATAAATGAAATCGATGAGTTCAAACCCGAGGTGAAACAACAGCTTCTGGGAGTTTCCGCAATGCTAAAAACGGCGATCAAGCAAGCCAAGAACGCGGATGACGTGGAGGAACTTGGTCAGGCGTTCATGTTGCCGCTATTGACGCTTGCCATATCCGGTATGTTCGAATCTGATGGTGACAGCGGCGGAGACTTAGAAGTCATCGAAGATGAGAGCCTTCTCGAAGCATTAGAAGAGCTGGAGTCTTTGGAAGAAATAGAGGAATAACAGACAGGAAAAAACTGTTTTTTTCGACAACCGCGCGGTACTCATAGACGGGCATCGTGCGTTGATCTTTTCCGGAGCTGTGCACTACACGCGCAGTACCCCGGAGATGTGGCCGCGGATTTTGTCTGAATCCAAACGGGCGGGACTCAACACGATTGAAACGTATGTGTTCTGGGAACAACACGAGCCTCAGGAGGGCATGTACGACTTTAGTGGACGCCGAGATTTGGGACGCTTCCTCGACTTGTGCCATGAACAAGGTCTGTACGTTATTCTTAGAATAGGCCCTTATGTTTGCGCAGAGACAAACTTTGGTGGGTTGCCGTGGTGGCTTATCACAAAACCCGGTATTGTAACTAGAACCCTTAACAAGCCATTCATGGATTCTGTCGACGGATGGATGAGGCGCTTGCTCGCAGAAATAGGCGACCGCCAGATTACGCGTGGCGGACCGATTATATTGGCTCAGCTCGAGAACGAATACTCGAATGTTAGTGCCCGTTACGGCACCGATGGGCAGAAATATCTTGAATGGTGCGTCCAGAGCGGGCGGAACGCCGGGCTTGAGGTGCCGCTTATTATGTGCGAGGGCGCTCCTGAAGGCGTGATCTCAACGCTTAACGGTTTTTCTGTGTGGTCCCGCATGGAAGCACTACGCAAGGAGCGTACCGAGCAGCCTATCCTTTGGACTGAAGCCTGGACGGGATGGTACAACACGTGGGGAGATGCCCACCATATACGTCCGACGGAAGATATCGCATACGAGCTACTGCGATTTTTCGCAATTGGTGGCACGGGCGTGAACCATTATATGTGGCACGGAGGGACAAATTTCGAGCGCGATGGAATGTACACCCAAGCCGCTAGCTACGATTTCGATGCGCCTATAGACGAATACGGCCTGCCGACCGACAAGTCGGAGCGTCTTGGGATCCTGCACCGCATGTTGCAGACACATTCAGATATTTTGCTTTACGGTGAGCGACTGCCTCCAGAAGTCCTCATACGAGGCGATTATCCTCAGAATGCGGACGGTGTGACGCTTCATGCGTTCAAGCTCGACAAACGTGAACTCATACTTGTAATCAACGGCAACGACTGGCCTAAAACCGCAACAGTCCGTGGCGTTGTGATGACTCTGCCACACAAAACTGCGGTTATCATGCTGGGAAGCCATGGCGAATACGAAAAGCTATACAGCACGGCGGATCGGCAAACTGTGGAAATCAAACGCAAGATGGAGGAGTGCGGCAAATGCCTTGTCTGGAAAAAGATTGCCGAAACGCCGTGTCCCAGCAATTTCAAAGAAGTGACAATCCCCCACAACATGCTATTGTCCACACGCGATGAGACCGACTACGGTTGGTACGCAGCAACGCTTCAGCGCAAAGAAGATGGTAAGTCGGTTCTGCGAATCGGTGTGGCAGATCGCGCCACCGTTTGGGTTAATGGAAAACCTGTTGGCTCTCAATTTCCGGAGCGGTTAAAAGAAGACAGAAAGCCTGAGGATTTTTCATTCGAAATAGAAGTGCCGCTACGCCGCGGGGAAAACAAAATCGTTATTCTCGTGAACGCTGTCGGGCTCATAAAAGGCGACTGGGGAATCGACGCTCCACAATCTGAAGAACGGCGAGGGCTCATAGCTCCCGTGCTACTGGACGGAGAGCCCCTAGATGTGAAATGGAAGTTCGCCGCCGGGCTTGTTGGCGAAAGGAGCATGGCTATAAACGGTGTCATTTCGCCAGAATTGTTTTCGGGGTCGGTTGAGACGGCGCTTGCCGGGACTCCGGTATGGTTTGAGACATCGTTTGATGTGTCGGATTTCGAGCTGGAAGACTCAAGGCCTTGGGCGTTCGACGCGACCGGTCTTGGGAAAGGGATGATGTTCATAAACGGGCGTATGCTGTGCCGTTACTGGCAGCTTCCAGCGCCAGATGCCCGCCACGCTCGTCATAATCGCCACCCTCATCTTGTGACAACAGGCCATGAAATGCCCACTCAGCGTTTCTACCACATCCCGGCCGATTGGCTCCGCCCCGGATGCAACAGTCTGGTTTTGCTTGAAGAGCTGGGCGCTTCGCCAGAGGCGACGGGGATTTCCCGACGCTGTTAAAACTAAGGATACGGAAAGATTCATTGAAAACTTCAAAAAACGTTGATGTGAATGCCGCTTTAAAACACGATCCAAAGATGCGCGCGGATTCCGCGGCCACCCCTTCTGATTCAACAATCTGGTATTCGCCCTGGGAAGCTCCGTTCAAGATTTACGGAATGGGGTGGCGTTTCGCAGACAACTCATTCCGCCGTATGCCGCTCGTTTCATCGGAGGCGCCTCTCCCAAAATCGGTTGATGATCTTGCATGGCATACTTCCGGAATTCAAATCAGGTTTCGCACAGATGCGTTGAAGGTATGTGTGCGCGTCAAACTTAAAGGTTCTCACAGCATGGATCACATGCCCCCTACGGGGCAATGCGGGATAGATGCGTACATTGGTGAAGTCGGATCCATGACGTTTGCGGGTATATCCAGATTCAATCGTGCCAATGATTCTTACGAGGTTACGCTTTGCAATTTTCCCTCGAAGTCTCGCCGCACTATTACTCTAAATCTACCACTCTACCAAGGAGTCGATGATCTTATGATCGGTATTCCCGAGGGGAATCTGGCATACGCAGCTCCACGCCCCAAATTGAGAAGTCCCGTTGTCATTTACGGCACTTCCATTACGCAGGGCGGCTGTGCGTCGCGTCCCGGCATGTCATACACGAATATACTCAGCCGACGTCTTGATTGCGAATTCATCAATCTGGGGTTCTCGGGAAGCGGACACGGCGAGCCGGAAGTGGCTCGTGCCATAGCATCGTTGAAAGCTCCTGCGATCTTCGTAATGGATTACGAGGCCAACGCCTGTGGCTTGGATAAGATGAAGGAGACTCTTTCGCCTTTTCTGACCATACTCCGCGAAAAATGGCCTGATACCGAAATCCTGGTTGTGTCGAAAGTGCCTTACGCGCAGGAGGCATGGAACGAAAAACAGCGGATCGACCGGCTTGCACAACGTGATTACCAGAGAAGGACAGTCGGGCTAATGCGTCGCGGAGGCGACACACATATATCGTTCTTCGACGGTAGTGTACTCCTCGGCAGGGACTACACTGAATGCAGCGTCGATGGCGTACATCAGACTGATCTTGGTTTTTTGCGTATGGCTAACAAATTCGAACCGGTAATCCGCAAGCTTTTGGAGAAGTAATGGCTACCGTTGGACCGTTGAACCCGGTTATCCCGTTTGAGCTCTACATGGGGCAATATGGCGAGATGCTTGAGGCCGTGCGCCGAATGAACGGCGAATATGGCATCGCCCGGCTGCTAGTCACGGGACCCAATCTAGGAGTACGGTTTGACGGCTTCCCTAGTCGTGATGTTTACCGTAAAATCGGCGAAGGCATCAAGCGCCTGCAGAACGATGTTGCGGATATTGGTATGCAAATCGGATGGTGGTGCGCACCTTCCATTAAATGCGGACTCAACGCTCCGTACCAGCACATAGTCGGGGTCGGCGGAAGCGAATCGCCTCATGGGCTTTGTCCGCTCGATGAAGGTATGGCAGCTGACCTCGCATCCAAAGTTGCTCGCGTCGCAGAAATAACGCGACCCTTCATGATACAATTCGAGGACGACTTCGAGCTGAGCAACCATCCCGGCGTCAAAGGCTATGGGTGCCTGTGCCCACTCCATCTCGCCGAGTTTTCTCGTCGTGCTGGCAGAGAGTTCGGCGCGGCTGAAATAGAGGAAATATTCGAGAACCCCACCTCCGGCAACCTTCCTCTTCGCCAGCTTTTTGCAGATGTTAGCCGCGATTCTCTCGCCGGCCTTGCGGCGCGCATCCGCACGGCTGTCGATGAAGTTTCGCCGGAAACCCGACTTTGCCAGTGCGAGCCTGGGTGCACGGAGAGAGACGGGTGGCTTTCAGAGGCGGTATGTCGTGCTTTCGCCGGTAACAAGACTAGACCGGCGCTACGTGTTTACGGTACGCAGTATTACTCACAAAACAGTCCAGCGACACCGCCCGCGACCATCTCGCACGTAATGTACAGTGCGGAGCATCTACCTGAAGATTTCGAACTATTCCACGAAACCGACACATATCCCCACACCAGATACTATATGTCGGCCGCGCATCTTGAAACGCTCCTGTATGGCGCTTTCGCTACAGGAGTGGATGACACACTGCTTTATGCAACGCAGTACCTCGACGACCCTTGCGAGGAAGCCGGCTATTTCGAGATGTTCCAGCGCAACAGGGCGCGCTTCGATGCATTCCGCGCCGAGGTGGCAGATTGCCGTCTATGTGGATGTGGTATTGTCCACTCGCCGGCAGTGCAATACTTGCTCCGTGCCAACTCCGGCAACGGCTTCGCATCTGCATCTCAGCTATTGGGCCGCTATGGCATACCGTATACAACGCGCAAGTCGGATGTCCGCATCATATCCGGGTGGCAGGAGGCTTCAGTGATCCCCGATTCGGAAGTCAGAGCCATGCTCGAATCTGGCGGGACCCTTCTAGATGCTGAAGCGGCGCGAGACTTTGCTTCTAGAGGCTTTTCAGAATTGCTCGGGGCAGAGGTGGAGCATTTGGAGAAACTTATGGCAATGGCTGAGCGAATACTGCCAGCAGCTGACGCACCCCGAGTGCAAGGTAAACTGCTCTACAACCTTGCGTCAGTGCTTCCTGCATCCTCCAATGAAAAATTTGTTAAACTCCACCCGCACGAGGGCGCCGAGACACTTGTCGAATACCTTGATCCCAACGATGTCCCGATTTCAGCCTCGGTGTTGCGCTTTACCAACCGCGCTGGTGGGCGCATCGGTATTCTAGCGGGGACAATAACTGAATCGGCGGCATTCTATAACTACCGCAAGCGCGAAGTCATCCGCTGTCTGATAGAATTTCTTGATGGAGGAGACGTGATTCCTGCTATGGCACTGGATGCGCCAAACATCTGGGTTCTTTGCAACAGGGTAGTAGATGAATCTTATATTTTACTCAGTATCGTAAACCTCAGACCGGATACATTGGAACAGCTTAAGTTGCGTATTTCACCAGCGTGGAGGGGACGTCAAATCCAGGAATTAGACGCCAATGGGATCTGGGACAATCCACGTACAGCCACGGACGACGAAATTCTCGTTCTCGATGTAAATTTCGAGTGCTTCCGTACTCGTATATTTAAAATCACGCAGTGATTATTCGTTGTGGCTGAATTAAGGCGGTAAGTATAATGGAGCACAAAGGCAAGATGTCTGAAATAAAATCCACTTTCAGACAATGGAGCCGTTTGTAGTCCAGGACGTCGATCAAGACTGCGACGGGGCGAATCGCATTCATAATTATTGAAAAAAAAGCCAATTTTGATATACTGACCGACGTTTAACTTGTGAGAGATTTATGAATTTGTATAGAGACGAAACGGATCAGCAGGCAGGGGTAGGTAAGATTGCCAGGTTCTTCAACCACGTTGAAGGCTGCGAGGTGGATTGCTTCCTTTGTCCAAGACGGTGCCGGATTGCGCCAGGCGAGTGGGGGAAGTGTTCCGCCAGGATCAATATAGATGGGGAGCTTATTGCCGCCACCTACGGGCACCCGGCTGCAATGCAGGTGGATCCTATTGAAAAGAAACCCCTTGGGTGGTTTATGCCAGGCAGCAAAACCTTTTCGATAGGGACTTACGGGTGCAATTTGTTCTGCGTTTTTTGTCAGAACGAAAGCCTGTCGCGCGGCACTCCGGCGCTCGGGGGCGGATCGGTGCCGTACACATCCCCGGAGGAGGTGGTGAATCTGGCGCGGGAATATGGATGCAGCTCTGTGTCTTTCACTTACAATGAGCCGACCATGTTCGTAGAATATGCGATCGACGTGGCGGTTCTTGCGCATAAGGCAGGGCTCAAGACTGTGTTAGTGACAAACGGATACATAAACGCGGAGCCCCGTTCGGAGTTCTACAAGCACATCGACGCGGCGAATATCGATATAAAGGGGTTTTCTAACTTCTTTTACAATTCACTGTGCGGGGCGTCGCTCGCTCCAGTGCTGGACAGTTGCAGGTATTTCAAAAAAACAGTAGAAGGACATCTTGAAATCACGAATCTATTGATCCCGAACAGAAATGATTCGCCGGAGATGATCGAGGAGCTACTTTCGTGGATAAAGAAGGAGCTCGGGGCAGACACCCCGATACACTTCTCTGCGTATCATCCGGCAGGAGAGTTCAACGAGCCACCCACGCCCGCTAAAACGCTGTACATGGCAGAGGGAATGGCTCGAAAGAGCGGTTTTACTAGAGTAAAGCTAGGGAATCTTTTGTCGCCATGAAACTTTACGGTCACCGGCAGCTGAAATTGTTGGTAAGTGCGGGTGCTATGTTTTTTGCGCTCCGCATAACGGTGGTCGGTGCTGATGGCGTCAAGGATAACGTGGACATAACAGGTTCTGTGCTTAACGTCGGTGGAGCGCCGGCACGTTTTTTCTGCGCCACCGGAGTGAAAGTGCAGCATCCCAAGCCGACTTCAGGCGGTGATGAAGAGGACAAGGAGGCTGCTTGGAACGACGCAGTGGCGGAGGCTGCTAAGACTGTTAAGAGTCTGGCTCGGTCTGGGTTCAACATGGTGCGTATCCCGAATATACCTATCGGTGATTCCGGGATACAAGGTGCACATACGATTCCAGAAATGTACGAGTTTTTCGTTTCTCTTTGCAAGGCAAACGGCATAAGGGTATGGGCAGAGTTAATGTATCCGGCAACTGTTTTCCCGGTTGCCCCTGGTGACGCAGGTTGTATCGATGACCCATATACCGCGGTGGCATGGGCAGAGGCTGTCAAAGGATTTGACAAGCCATTCGAGGGTATGCTGTCCGCACCATGGGATCCCCGCACAGAGGTTATTATTCAGTGGAGGGTGCGTGAGTGGGCGAGAAGCTTTAATCCATACACTGGGATGCGTAGGTCTGATGATCCTGTTTTCGCCGTTTGGAGTTTTGAACAGCTTTGGTTTGACGACATCGAACGCATGGAGTCCGGTACTCTCCCAGCATTTTTCACAAACTCACTTTCCATTGCTTGGAACAATTGGCTGTACAGTAATTTCTCCAATGATGCGGATTTAAAGGCCAAAATTCCGGATATAAAGCCCGGGGAGTCCGTGGTAACGGGGAATGTCGAGTTCGCTTATGCCTCGACCACGTGCACTTATTGCGAAACAAACGGGATCTCACGCGATAATTGCGCTCGACGGACACAGCAGAGGGCGTTTCTAAAGGATATATATTCGAGCCATATTGAGAGAGTGGTCGTCCCTTTCTCGTTTCTCGGAGCGTCGGCACGGAACTCTCCCATATTTGTCAGCGCAGATTCACTTTACAAGACGCTAGGCGAACATTCTACGGCGGATGTTGTCATGCCCTTTGGAAAAGGAGGTGATCGTTCCAAACCGCTCATAATGTACCCAGACACCCCAAACCCATCATACCTGCATATAGAAGAAGCTTGCTATGCGGTGACTAACGGGTTCTCGGTTATGGCAACTGCGTATGCGGAACAGCCCGAGCTTTCGGTATTTGCCTCGCAGATTTTCCTTTCAGGCACGGCACTTGACAAAGAAGGAAAAATAGACAAGCCGAATCTTGCGTTATGGCATGGTCAGGTGGTTCCCGACTCAGATGATATACTCTTCTCAGCTTCGGGGGTTACGATTACAAATCTTGAATTCCGCTTGCCGTTGTCACCGGGCGAAACCAATGGCATCCTGCGCGGGGTGCCGGAAAATGTGTTGTTTTCAGTGTCAGTGTGGGCTGACGACAAAAACGGTATTGGTATGGCAAATTCGGACAATATCGTGATATCTGCCTACGCTATTGACTCGGAGACCCTTGAGACCGTGGATTACTCTTTCGTGCTTTCGTTCCCCGGATTAGAAGGGAAGAAAATGTCGGCAAGCGCTCCTGCCGGTGGTAGGGAAAATGTGCACTGGACCCTTTCTTCCAAAGAATCTACGAAGGGATCTCCCAAAGAGTGGGATGTCGTAGTCGTTGTTGAAGAAAGGAATGGTTTTCTGAGGTTCGAATTGATTAAAGGTAGTAGTCCGGTACAGGTTTTTTTTGAATGAACGGGAAAATTCGGGCGGAGTGTATTTCGCAGGATGGAGGTGGTGTGCGGATTTCCGTACATGTCGTCCCACGAGCATCGCAATCTGAGATTGTCGGTCTCCATGGAGATTCACTCAAGGTGCGGCTGCAGGCACCTCCTGTTGACGGCAAGGCCAATGATGCGCTCTGCAAATTCTTTGCCCGCAAGCTTGGAGTCGCGGCGCGAGAGGTAATCCTTGTTTCAGGCGCCTCCAGCCGTGATAAAGTTGTGAAGGCGCTGGGCGTAGATGTAAAGCTGGCCGCAGAGAAGCTTGGGTTGCAATAATCCCGGCGTTCCCGATGCCGCCTCACGGGGACGCTTGAAGTACGAAGTAAACCTTAATAAACGGGATATAGTAGCGTGAAAAACAGGAAGACGGCGCAATCCAAATTTGTCAAGATGGAGCGTGTAGATCAGAGACGGGCTTGTTCCAAAATATAATCAATTCATCTGGCAAATCAGGAGCGAAATTGTTGTAATGAAGAAGTATAAAATTGGCATCATTGGCTGCGGCGGCGTCGCTAAATTCCACACTGAAGGTTGGCAGTCATGGAAGGACGACTGTACAATGACCGCGCTTTGCGACATCAGTTCGCCGCAGATCAAACGGCTGAAGAGCGAATTTCCGGACTTCACTGGTGCTGCGACGGAATACACCGATTATCGTGAAATGCTTAGCAAGGAGGATCTTGACATTGTCTGCGTATGCTCCTACAGCGACAAGCATCTAGAGCACACAGGCGCCTGTCTCGCTGCCGGCCATCACGTACTTATGGAGAAGCCGGTGGGCTACAATCTTGAGGAGGCGCGGCAGTTCCTTCATCTGGACATGCGTCATCCAGACTTGAAGGTTTCTGTTGCATATTCTCTGCGTTACCGAAATTCGTTCATGGCTTTCCGCGAGCTGATTCGCAGCGGTACGCTCGGCGATATTCTTACGGCCGAGATTTCATACAGCCATCCGCACTTCGGCAACAAAATAAAAGCTACATCGACTACGGATTATTTGAGGCAACATAGCGACCTTGCTGGCGGAGACACTACAATTGCCACTGCTTTACCAAAGAAAAACCTCTATGAGGACAGAGGTGGCAACTATATAGCTTCTTCTGAGCTTACACATTCAACACATCCTTGGGATTTGGCTCGTTTCTTTTTCGGTGAGGCTACGCACGTCTTCAGCGCGGAATCAACGGTCTCGGCGCTAGACGGAACTTCTGGGATACAAATGGGTATGCTCTGGATGCGCTCAGGAGCCATCGTCCACGTCCTGGCAGGAATGACCGCTGTCCCGCAAATCGGTGGGAACCAGCATCAGTTCGCACAAGTTCACGGCACAAAGGGAAGCGCGTGGCTCATGAGAGACTTGTACGAACCATACAATTATCATGCATATTACCGCACAGATGGCGAAATCCAGACGGCGCCCCCGGCGACCGCTCTACCAGACAGTTCCCACGGCGTTATAATCCGCTCCAAAAACTTGATGAACGCCATTGAGGGGAAGGAGGTGCTTATCTGCTCTCTGGAAGACGGCGCACACACGACAGAGCTTCTGTACGCCCTTTGGCTCAGCGAACGCACCGGAGTTAAAACCGCAGTGTTGCCCGCGCGTGTTACTGGCTAAAAAAAACGAGTCGCCTATATTCAAACATGAATGAACCAATGAGCGTATCACAAGACATTGATGAGGGGATTCGCGCACGCCAGCACGCTCACTTTAAAGCCGCATCGGCGCGCGTGAGAGAAGAAGGCGACAAGACTCTATTCTGGAATTCGGCGATACTATCTTGCTTGGCGACCGACGAACTAGAACTCGCAAACCGACACATCGAAGAAGTCGCGGATGTGTGCTCAACGCTTCAGCGTGATTGCACCGATTTTATGCTCAACCTCCTTTTGCGAGCCTATATTTTGTTTCCGGATAAGATCACCCCCGGCAACCGCGACAAGATACGCAAGGCGGCCACTGGGAACCGTTTTTACGGTGGGCACCGGGTTAATTACCCAATGTTCTACAACAGCGAGAACCATCATATGTGTTGGGCGGTCGCGGAGTTTCTGACAGCTCAGTGTTTTCCGGATGACGTGTTCAGCTTCGACGGCCGCAGTGCGAAGGAACACTACGATCGTTCGCGTTTTTTGATTGCAACATGGATTGACCGGCGCGGGCGCTGGGGGTATTCCGAATGGAATTCGTCATGCTACATGGGTGTCAATCTCGAAAGTCTTCTAAATCTCGTGGATTGTGCAACCGATCGTGAAATCAAACAGCTTGCCGATCAGGCTGTAACCAAGCTCTTGGCCGACCTTGCAGCAGACAGTCTGGAAGGCGGTATTTGGGGGGCTCAAGCTCGTGCCTACGAGGCGAATGTATTCAGTGCTAGCGGGCAGTCGGCGGCTGGAGCTCTGTCTATGCTCCTTGGGGCAGGGGATTCCGAAACCCCGTCTGCTTCTGGCGGGACGATGGAGTATTACGCTACAACAGCGTACCGCCCGCCTCGTTGGCTTTGTGACCTCGCCTCCGATTCTAGAACTCCACTTGTGAACGAAGAACGCCACCGCGGAGAGAATGATCTTTTCTATTCCTGTCGTAGCGTGTTTTGGCTCCCGCCTTTTGAACTAACTGATTCTGATGCCATGCTGGCTTTTGCGCCGAACAGCTTTCATGACACTCCGATCAGAACGGAGCGAACCGCAGAGACAATTGTATCCTCGGTCTTAGGGAAAAACGGAGACAAACTCGGGGCGCAAGCATTGTACTGGATGGGCAGCTTGCGCGGTCGGGTTTCGATTTTTACTACGCAGCCTTTTTCTGAAGAAGTTGAGCTATCCGGAGACCGCTACTGGGCAGGCACGTCAAGCGTTCCAAATTGCTATCTTCGCGATGGCGTCCTTGCGGCAGTCTACAAGGGCGGCCCAAAGTCCGCTGAAACGACGCACGCCCATTTCCCGACATCTGAAATGAGCGAATGGACCCAAAGCGAAGGCTGGTTCTTCGGGAAGCTTGATGACGCGTATGTTGGGCTTCTTCCGCCGGCAGGCGCCGAACTGGCCTCTGAAGGCAAGTGGGCTGGCAGGGATCTATTAGCACCCGGTCGGGATGCTGTGTGGATCGTCGTCTTCGGCTCGAAGTCCCGCCACGGGGAGTGGGGAGTTCCGAGATTTTATGAGCTTCTGTATGCAACAGCTCCGCATTCTGGTAGCCGCTGATCAATCGTCCGTTGATTACGAAGTTTCAGGTCATAAGATACACGTATCGCGCGATACTGTAATAGAAGACGGGGTCTGTTTTTCTTGCGCTGATTGGCCGCAGATGAGCAACCGCGTAGTTCGTCACGAATATGGTTCGGCTCAGACTTACGTCATTGAATCAGGCAAGCCCGAACTTGCTCTGGATTTCTCACAAGCCAGCCGTATAAGCAGAGAATGGGCGAGTCGACAGGACTTGCCTGGACTGTAAAAAAGTGGCAGTCACAAGCTGTTCAAGCAGTCTATGTCGATCGCAAGATGGATGGCAGGTGGGGGAGGGGCTGCCAATGCGGCAGCGCGGATTCTTTTCGACATGAAACCGATCTTTTCGCCAAATATCGTTATCTGATAACGCCAGTTCTTCTTTATTTTTTCCAACGGAGCCAGACACGGATCGCCAATTCTGTAATGGGCGGACTGGCCGACGGCGTTTTGGAATCTGCGAGCATATTCATGTACGGCAGACTTGTCCTCTCCCTTGAATGTTATGCAGATGAACCTAGTGTAAGGCGGGTAGGAGAGTTCCCGGCGTTCGGCCAGTTCATTTTCCGCAAAGCCAATGTAGTCCTCGGTTTTCGCATATAGAATTGCTGGGTGTTCAGGTGAGAGAGTCTGCACCAAAACATCACCCTGAGTCGATCCTCGACCAGAGCGGCCAGCCATTTGCGCGATCAATTGGAATGTCCTTTCAGATGCTCGGAGGTCAGGCATACTCAAACCGCTGTCTGCATTCAGGATGCCTGCAAGAGTGACGTTCGGAAAGTCCAGACCTTTCGCTATCATCTGCGTTCCTATAAGGATGTCGATTTTGCGCGCACGGAAGCGGTCCAGAATTTCCTGATGGCTGTATTTTCGAGAAGTAACATCGGCGTCCATTCGTTGGATAGAAGCCTTAGGGAAAATTTTTCTGGCAATTGTTTCGACTCGCTGCGTACCGATTCCGGAGTACTTATATTCTTGGTTGCCGCATTCAGGGCATCTCATTGGTACTTTCCGGAAGTCACCGCAAATATGGCAGCGCATTATGTCGTCAGCGGCATGGTAAGTCATGCCAATGGAGCAGTCTTCGCACCTTTCCGTATGTCCGCATTTGCCGCATATTACATGCGGGGCATATCCCCGGCGATTCAGGAAAAGCATCACCTGCTCACCGTTTTGCAGGCGCGCTTTCATAGCGGATATCAGGCGTTCAGAAAACACCGGAAGCATTCCTGTCTTAGCCACTTCGGCACGCATATCCACGATCTCCGTGCGGGGCATAGTCATGTCGACAGCGCGACGAGTCATTGATGCCAACCTGTATTTGCCATTTTGCACGTTGTACCAGCTCTCCAAAGAAGGCGTGGCTGAACCAAGTACAACGGTGCAGTGCTCAATGTTGGCCCGCATGACGGCGACATCGCGAGCATTATACCGTGGAGACTCTTCCTGCTTGTAGCTGGGTTCGTGCTCTTCATCTACAATTATCACTCCGAGTTTTTCAACGGGAGCGAACACGGCAGAGCGCGGCCCGACTACTACTCGCGCCTTGCCCTTCTGTATCCGATGCCATTCGTCATGCCGTTCTCCATCGCCAAGCTGGCTGTGCAACACGGCTATAGTTTCTCCAAAGCGGGATGCGAAACGTTGTATGGTCTGTGGAGTAAGGGATATTTCCGGTACGAGCACAATCGCCCCTTTGCCGACCTCAAGACATGATGCGATGCTTTGAAGATAAACCTCGGTTTTGCCGCTTGCTGTTACGCCGTGTAGCAATATCGGCAGAGGCGCTGGGGCGTCATCGGGAGTGTTGCCTGCATCGCAAATCAATTTCTTGGCCACCTGCTGTTCTTCCGTCAGTGACAGGGGTTTTGACGGCAGGATATTGCGTCCTGCGAGCGGGTCGCGCCTCTCGGCCTGCTCCGTTATAGTGACCATGCCGTCTGTCTCCATCTTGCGTAATGTTGCTGGCGCTACGTTCCACTGGCGGCAGAATGCGGAAAGGTTGACAGCTCCAGCCCTGAGGATCATCTCGAGAATTTCGAGTTGACGTGCGGTGGCTTTCTTGCCGCTTGACAGAATTGTGGCGGGGTCCGGACTCTGCCACGCGGATGTGGCCTCGACAATGAGGCGCATTTTGAACCCCGAGCTGGATTTGCGAACAGGCGCCGGCAGCATGGCACGAATGCATGATTCAATGGGTGCGATGTAATAAGACGCCATCCAAGTGGCGAGTTTAATATGTGAATCTGAAAGCAGGGGAGTGCCGCCAACGACATCCATGATTTGTTTGAGGCTGCCATTGTGTGAGGATGTTTCTGATAAAGAAAGGACAAAACCTTCTATAACGCGCTTGCCAAACTCGACTCGCACGCGTATGCCAGGCCGCACCGCATCCATTAGGCATTTGGGTATGGCGTAGTCAAATGTACGGTCTATCGAGGTGTCTGTGGCAATCTGTGCTATCATTGGCAAAAAAAAAAGGCGGGGCATAGGCCCCGCCGCACGAAAGTTCGCGCTTTGCGCGAATCGGGTGTTGTGTCAGGATGCCGTTATTCCTTTACACCCTTGGCCTGAACGACTTTTGCAGCGGCGTTCGTTTTGTCGTTAAAGGTGGAACCGAAGAGGAAAAGCAAAGGATCGGCGAGATCTTTCGCCCTCTGAACTTGCATTCCCGTGCCCTTCTGAACGAAAACAACTCTGGAGTTGCCAAAGGGCCTCACGTCTGCAAGGAACTTGCCGTTAAGTGGGCTGGGGTTTTCTCCTTGGATATCAGATATGGTTATGTCAAAGTTGCGCGAGAAAATGAACGGAGTATCGTCCTGAGCGTTCTCATCGAGGCCAGCGATCATTGACCATGCGTTGTAACCGCCGCCCTCAAACTCTGTCTTATCTCTGGCCGCGGGAACACCAGCTCCAGAGAAGATAGACCAGCTCATGTTTTCAAGTGCCTGCGACTGGATAAGATCGGAGAAGTATCTTTCAGAATTTGCTGCAGCGGTATAGTCTACTTTCCCGAAGAAGTTTGCGTTCTTGCTCGGCCAAATTGTTCCTCGGCTATTGCTGTCACGCACGATGTTTTCTTGTACGATCGCCTTGACTATGTTCATTCCGTTGTTGCCAAGTTTCGTCGCGTTGGCATTTTGCAGAGCATTATTTATCTGAGGGAACATAAGCGACATGAGAATGCCAAGAATAGCAATGACCACTAGAAGTTCTATGAGCGTAAAAGCAGACAATTTAGTTTTAATCGGTGTTTTTTTCATGCTGTACCTTTGTTTTGGTTTAATCTTGTTGTTAAATTACGCGTTGTATTCAAGCTTCATGTCTTAAAGGCATTACGCTCTATTAAAGAACAAGGGCAGTATCGCATATTTTTCACTTCAGAGTCAACAGCAAATTAGGTGTTTGTGAGC
>CAYOPG010000050.1:0-15934 GCA_964405775.1 uncultured Lentisphaerales bacterium | reverse complement strand
AAGTCGGATGGAATCACTTTGCGCAAAATGCGGCTTTTGCATGGTCGACTAAGTATTCAGACTTGGCTCCGCCCCAGCATGGGATCACATAATCTGCCCAAGCTCTCAGTGAACAGGGAACTTGGGGGTATAATATGAGTCTTGGAAGACACCACGATCATTGAATGGGGTGACCAGCCATGATTCAGCCACTTATCAGGAAAACGAAGCGTTTAGAATCACATCCAACTATTTTCTTATGAAACGCTGGCGTTTAGGGAGATATCCGCCGCTCAGGTTGTTAACATCGCTCACGCCGATCACCGCACTGGGGTCTATCGCTTTAATGCTGCTAAGCAATTCCGTGGTCTCAGCTCTCTCTACATAAACCATAATAACTTTTCGCGATCTGTTGAGCCCTTTTCCTTCTATCTCCGTCGCGCCGTTCTCCCTGCTCCGCACCATCTCTACGATATTCGTGCTGGCAGGTTCCGATGAGATCACCTGCACAAGCACGTTCCCGAATGCCAGTTTCGATTCGATCAGTGATCCGAGAAACACGCCCGTGGCGAACCCGAAAGAATACACAATTCCTTTGATGGGAGCTTGTTGGATATTTTGAACAACACTTGCGGCCACAAACACCCAGAGCAAAACCTCTATAAATGCGAGCACGGTGCCCAACTTACGGAAACCACGCTGGATCAAAATTATACGCATTGTCGAGATCGTCACCTCGAATGATTTCACAAAGTAGATGAGCAAGAGCACCCACCACGGAACAGCCGTAAAAAACCCTTCAAAATTTACTTGTAAATCCCCGGTTGTTCGTTTTCAAGTTCTAATAAACGTCGCTTTATAGAAACGCCACAGCTATATCCCCCGTACGTGGCAGAGTTTGTCGGCACAAAAGAGGCAGGAACGATTCTGTGACAGGGTATGAACACTGCCACGGGGTTGCGTCCGCAGGCGGAGCCCACCGCTCGGGCGGCGCCGGGTTTCCCCAGTCGCTTCGCAAGATCACCATATTTCGCCGTCGAACCGTAAGGCACAAGTGCTATTAAATCCCAAACGGCTTTTTCGAAGTCCGTGCCTTGGGGTGCGAGCGGCAACACGAACTCTCGGCGAGTGCCGGACAGGTATTCGTCAAGCTGTTTGAACGCTTCTTCAAGGAGCGGGGTGGCGGGGTCGAGACTCTGCCACGTTGCATCGGGAGAAATAAAATCCAGAGAAACGATCGCCCCGTCATCCTCGGTGATGCGTATCACGCCGAGTAAAGTGTCGCGTGTGGCTCCATTCATAGCAGTGGGGTTATAATGGATTTTATTTTTTCATGGAGAATGCCGTTTGTGCCGAGATACCCCATTCTGCCCCCGCCCAGCTCGTTCATAATTTCCCCGCGACCGCCAGCACGGCGCAGTATCAGATCAGCGGCGGCTATATCCCAGATATATATACCGGGCTCGAAGTATCCGTCGGAGGCACCGGCTGCAACGAGGCATATGTCGAGCGCGGCGGCGCCGCATACGCGGACTCGCTGCACGGAATTCGCGATGGCGCTGAAGAAGCGGAACGCATGTATAGATTCGTCGTCGGACTTGTCGGCGCCAGTGTGCACCATCGCAAGCGTTATATCTCCGGTTTTTGAAGAACTAACAGGCTTGCCGTTGCAGAGTGTGGGACTATCGACTGATGCTTGGAAAAGCATGCCGACATCCGGGGCGCTGACGCAGGCTGCCAAGGTTTCTCCATTTAGACGCACCGCGACAGAACTGCACCAATGCGGGTTGCTATGGAAGAAGTTGACTGTGCCGTCTATCGGATCGATGATCCATTCGTACTGTCCGGGGGCTGGGGCTCGGTTTTCAGAAGCGTCCTCCTCTCCGAGTATGAAGTGGTCCGGGTAGACATCCAGTATGGTGCGTGAGATTATCTCCTGACATTCGACGTCCAGCTTGAGCTTTACGTCATGGGGCGTGATGTCGTTCGCATCTTGGTTGCGGCCGCGTTGGGTGGCGGCGTTGTTAGAGCCCGCGATGGCGGCGGCGGTTGCGGTTTCGAGCAGCTTGGTTGTTGTTGGTATCACAGTAATATTATTGCAGGATGAAGATCGTGGTTCAGGGTTTGTAGCCGGATGGCGCGGGGCGCAGGTTTATTGATTTTACGATGACCTCACCGAGATGTTCGTTGATGCGCCTTATCATGTTGGACAGAGCATTTCGCCTGAGTTCTGCCAGCCATGCGGATCCCATTACATAGACGGTCAGATTGCCTTTGTCGAAGTTCCCCGGCATGGTGCGTTTGGCTAGGTCGGGGCCGACTATTTTGATCCACTCGTTTTGTATTAGGGTTTCTTGCACCGATGTTTTTATGCCAAACTTCTCCATGCGCTTCAGCGCCTTTTCCACACCCTTGGATGCGGTATCGGGGTCTTTGAACGGTGGTTGCGGCAACGGCTCGGCGAGCTGGCAGCGATCTTTCTCGACCAGCCAGCGCGTGTATTCAAAATTCTTCGGAAGGTTGCGCCTTGTTCGTCTGTGTTGCATGTTCGCCGTTGAAATGGTGTGAGGCCTGATTGTAATTAGTCAGGCCTGCGCTGGGCGAATAGCCAGTCGAGGTTCTTGTCGTTGTCGTACGCGTCCGTCCATACATTATGGCCTTCCCCGCGGCGCTCAATAAACGACATCTTTGTTCCGCCCGCCTTTTTTATCGCTTGGAACATGCTGCTTGTGCGCATCACGGGAACGGATGCGTCTTCAGTGCCATGAACAGATACGATTGGTATTTCGATCAGGCGTGATGCCAGATTGCAGTCGCCCCCGCCGCAGATAGGGAAAGCTGCCGCAAATTTTTCGGGGAAGCGCTGCAGCAAGTCCCACGTGCCAAAGCCACCCATGGAAATTCCGGAAACATAAATGCGTGATTCATCGACTGGATTTGCGGAGATTTCCTTGTGAAGTAGCTCAATGACCGCCTGCAGAGCCTTGGATGGCTTTTCGGGCATAGTATGCGAAGTGTCGTTGAATGGGGTGTTGACCCACTGCATACCGTTCGGGCACTGCGGAGCGATTACTATCGCGGGGTGCTTGCCGTCTATGATGTATCGCAGAAGCGACGGAACGCAGTGCAGAAGCTGTGAAGAATTGTTGTTGCCACGCTCGCCGGCGCCGTGCAGAAAAAGAATCAGGGGGATTTTCTGCTTACGATCACCTTCCGGCGCATAGAAACGGTATGGAATTTTCTGCCCGTCGGAGGACGTGAAGGTTTTTGCGCGCATTATATCGGACGGAAGCATTGCTCCGTTCGCACAGGCGGTGGCAACTGCCGTGGCGGCGCATACTACGTCTGTCTGGTTCTTTTTTTCATTCATTTTTCACTCCTGATCTTCGAATCTGGTTCTTCTTAATCTCCTATGATTTGGTTTATTGTTTCAGTTATAGAAAAGTTATGCGAATCTGGTACTGCCGGTGCCGTCCTGAATCTCGCCGACCACCATTGGTCTCGCCTTGGCTTTTTCTAGCGCATTGAGCGCGGTTGCGCAGTCCTTGCGCGACACGCAGATTACGTATCCGACACCCATGTTGAACACTTTGTACATCTCCTCCGTATCGACATCGCCGTTTTCCTGCAGCCATTTGAATAGCGGCGGGACTTTCCATGAGGAGCGGTCAAACACAGCGTCCACTCCTTTCGGCAACATGCGCGGGGTATTGTCTATAAGTCCGCCCCCGGTTATGTGCGCCATGCCCTTGATCTTTGCACCCGATTCGCGCACGGCCAGAATGGGCTTTAGAAAACTGGAATGTATGGCGAGCAAAGCTTTGCCGAACGTCTGTTTCGTCCCGGGCACAACGTCGTTGATAGTCTTCTTCGCTTTTTCAAACACGATCTTCCGCGCGAGGGAATAGCCGTTTGTCTGGAGCCCGGTGGAGGGGAGTCCGAGCAGAATGTCACCGGGGCGGATCGAATCGCCGGAAACATAGTCTTTTCTTGAGACGACGCCCACGATCGTGCCCACCAGATCGTATTCGCCTTCGGGGTAAAGCCCGGGCATTTCGGCGGTCTCTCCGCCGATGAGCGCGCAGTTGTTCTCGCGGCAAGCCTTGCATAGACCCTTCACGACGTCGGCGAAGATTTTGGGAGACAGATGGGCCGTGCCAATGTAGTCGAGGAAGAAGAGCGGTGTCGCGCCCTGAGTCAGGATGTCGTTGACACAGTGGTTGACGAGGCACTGGCCGACGGTGTCGTGTTTGCCCGCCATGTGCGCGACCTTGAGTTTCGTGCCAACGCCGTCGGTGGAGCCGACTAGTATACTGTCCCGTCCCGGGGATTTTATCAGCCCTCCGAAGCGGCCAATGTCGCTGAGCACGTCAGGCGTGCGCGTGGAAGACACGGCTTTTTTGATCGATGCGATCATGCGCATTTTTTCGTCGATATCCACGCCGGCTTCGGCGTATGCGGATTTATTGGAGGTTTTTTTCTTCATTCGGTTGCTATCTTGATGCCAGTGCTTGTTTTATTATCTCCTCCGTTGTTGCAGGAGGATTGGGTGACTGTGAAATGGTAAGTACCATTTTTGCGGCTGCCTCTTGCGTGTTGCCAAGAGCGGTGAGGGCTAGAACAGCGTCGCGGTACTTGTCGCCAAGCGGCGGGGAGTCTTCAGCCGCCATAGCTTCCAGGGGGTTGATTTTGTCGTGCAATTCGAGCACGATGCGATCTGCCGTTTTTTTCCCTATGCCCGGAAGCTTGGACAGGAGCTTTGAATCGCGGTCCGCGATGCAGCGGCGCAGCTCTCTCACGCTCATCGCGCTAATGGCGCCCAGCGCGGTTTTGGGACCTATGCCGGAAACTCCTTGTATGAGTCGGAAGAAGTCTCGTTCTCGTTTTGCGGCGAAGCCGTATAACACGTGTGCGTCCTCGCGGATGTAGTCGTGTATCAGCAAATGGCAACGTTCGCCTTCGGGAGGAAGCACGTCGTAAGTGCTCAGGGGGATTATTACCTCGTAGCCGACTCCGCTGACGTTTATCACCACGTTTGTCGTAGTCTTTTCGTGGATTATGCCTTCGAGAAAGTCGATCATTCGTCAGTTACTCCACTATGGAGACAGGCGTGCCGCGTGGCAGTAGCATGAAGACCTCTTCGACATCCTTGTTCCTCATCCTGACGGATCCGGCACTTGACTGCTTGCCGATCGTTGAGTCGTCCCATGTGCCGTGGATGCCATAGCCGCTCACTCGCGGAGTGTCACCCGTGGATTCGATTGAGAGCCATCGTGTGCCCAGAATGTTTTTGGGGTCACCATACGGCACGGGGGGCTTGCCATCCCCCGGCCACCATGGAGGATTGGAGATTTTCTCGACTATTTTAAACTGGCCAGCTGGCGTTTTGGAATTCACACCAGTACCGACGGCGTAGTTTTTGAAGAACACCCCATCGAGCAGCAGTGTGAGCGTATTTGCAGATTTGGAAATGACGACGGAAAACTTCGGATGGTCCGGGAATATAAGCTTCTTGCCGGCTCGGATCTTCGCAGGGTCTTTTATGTTGTTGGCCTTGCTGATAAGTTCCACAGGGCATTCGTAGCGCGCGGCAATGCCAGAAAGGTTGTCGCCGGACTTTATTATGTACTCCACCTTGCCCTTCATAGGATGCAGACTTGTGAACAGCTCAATGCTGAGTGCCCCGATTTCCCGCTCGATTATCGGCCTTGTCGCGGCATCCACGCGTGTGAGTATTGACAGGAATTTATTACGAGCCCCTTCGAGATCGCCACCAGTCTTCATTTTACGGGCGTCAGCAATGGACGCGTCTGCCTCGTCCTTCGATATAGGCTTGTCAGGGACCGGTACAACCGCCGCAATTGCGGGCGGTGCAGCCACCGCCGCCACCTCTCCCTCAGATGCGGCAACTGTTTCAACAGCTTCGACTTCCGCTTCGGAGTTCTCTCCAGAATCACTGAAAAAAATGGCCTTGCCAATGACTATCGTCAAAATGGCGACGACGATCACTGGCAACCATGGAAATCTTCTTGGGCGGTAGTATTCCTCGATATCGTACATTTGCATGTTGAATCCTTTCGTAAGGATGCCAACCAGTATAGCACAAATACCACAGGTTTATCAAACATTAACGGACCTGGCATCGCCCATGTAAGTTATCGGTCCTAGTTTGAGCACCCTGTATTTTTCCAACGGGATTTGCTTGAGTTCGTCCGGAGACAGTATGCCATCCCATGTCCAGCCGGGATGACCGTACACCCCTTCTGTGTAAACCGCGTTGCCTCGTGCATTGTCTACATTGACCATCCCGTATTTCTGCATTGCTCTCACAAGAGTAGTAGCGGCGGGCGAGAGTTCGTATCTTGAAAGATCGAGCCCGGGATCTAGTTGCATTACCGCTCCTTCTGGGAGTCCACCGTCTTCGAAACCGTCCGTCCATATTGCCGGCGCGGTGAATTGCTGAAATGCGTTATGCCATGTTGCCATAGCGATCTTATGGCGTATCTCGCCCGCAAGTATCTCGTGTCGCATTGCAAGTCCAGCCACTATCGGCACGCCAGCCGCTCTGCTTGGACCGTAGAAATGGATACTCTCGCCGTTTTTGATTGGGAAGTCCTCTGTCTTCCAAACGCCAGGGCCGTCGGCCGCATACACCATCCCGGTGCGAGATTCCCATTCGCCATCAGGACGGATCCGCGCAGCCCACATGTCCCAAACCAGATTGCGCGACCAATCGACCACCGCCAAATGGGCATCTGTTCCCGGGTCTGGCATGGCATTGTCTGGTATCGGAACATCTTTGCCAAACCCCGGCCCATGGCTCCAATACTTGTCGCGCGGAGCCCAGCGGCCAGGTTTTCTGGAAGGTTCCATCTCCCATTGATGAACTGTCCGTAACGGTGTGTTTTCATCAACTTCGTAGACTGGCATTGCATATTCGTTGCAGTTTATCCAAAAAGCCCCGCCCGGCTCCACCGCGAGCCGCTCCAAAAAATCATCGCTCCTATCATCCGTTTCAGCGTCTTCAGCTATAGGCTGGTTCCAAAAACTATCATCCGAAAAAAAACGCCCCTCATTCTACCCTCACTCTTTATTTCTATGTCTTGCTAATTGAAAACAAACGCTCTTGCGTGTGCGCGGAGACTTATTGAAGAGCGAAGTGTTCGTGAATCGTCTAGTCCTTCCATTATAGCCACACAGTACAGTAATAGTCAACAAAACGGCCTTTTGGCACTTCACACTTTCGGATCACTTGTGCTAGTATTTCGTCATGGCAACGGGACACGAAGACACGACCCTGCACAAAGCGTTGGTAGATATCAGGGACAGCGTCGAATCACTGAATGATTCGCTATCGCTGCGTCACGTCGCTGACCTGAGTGGCTTTAAAAACGTTCTCGACTCCAAGCTTCTCGCCCGCACCTCCCCTGATTATCCGCTCGTGGTGTCTATCGCCGGAGGCGGCAGCACCGGGAAGTCCACGCTGTTCAATGCAATGACAGGAGGAGCAAACAGCATCGCCAAGGCGCGCGCAGGTCTCACGCGCCGCACTCTGGCCGCAATCCATCAAGACGTGCTACGCCGCGAGGGGTTTCTCGAAAACCTCTTTTCCCCGTTCAGCGAGATCCCCACCCCGCTGAAATCGCAAACCGAGCTGACCGAGCCCGGCTCTCCGCGGTACATCGAATGCTCCGCCATATCACCGAGTATAGTGCTGTTGGACACACCGGATTTCGACACTGGCGACAGTGCGCGCCTGTTCAACCGCGATATTGCCAAGCCGGTCCTTGAAGCAAGCGATGTGATAATCTACACCTTCACTGGCACAACTTACAACAACCGTGCCAACACGCAGTTCCTCGGCAGCGTCCTGCGCGATCTCGGCTGCCGCAAGGTAGCCCTTGTGTATCGCTGCTACTCAAGCCTACCAGAGGAGGAGGTTCGAGAACACGCGGAAGTCGTTTTAGAAAACATATATGGGAAAGACAGCACACAATGGTGCCTCGGCATTTATCGGGTCAACGAGGAAAACCTTGTCGCAGAAGGTAAAAAACCCGCAGTGATCCGTCCGCTTTCCGGCGGCCTCCCCCTATATGATGTTCTCGCCAGACTTTCGCCGCAGGATGTTAGGAGCGACTTCATCAAAGAGGCATTGCGTGGCGTGCGCGAGGTCGCGGGAAAAGTACACGACGCGTCTGAATCAGCGCGTCTTGAACTCTCGCTATACAGCACTGCCACCAAGATCGCCACAAGCTGGGCCGCTGCCGATGCCGTGCAGTCGTTCCCACAAGCCGCGCTCCTCGACCGCTTTGCTGACATCTGGCTCGACTCCAAACCTATATTTCTCAGCGCTCCTGTCAAATTCACGAATTGGCTGAAGGCAAAACTGAAGCCCGGCACCCGCCGTACCGATGCAATCGCCGTCGCCGACGGGGTTTTCAAAAAAGACATCCTAGAAGCAGCGAATAAGCTGCGCAACCAGCTCGCCGCTGAAGGGTTCGCGGTCAAGACTTCGCTTAACAACCAGGCAGGCAAAACCGCCGCGGCGGAAGTGGCGCGACTGGAGAACCTCGGTGTGACGTCACCAGAACTCTTCGCAATTGACAAAACCGATGGCGGCGTCAATCTGCGCGTGGCGAAACCCAGTCGGCTTGCCGCACCTAAGATCGATTCTTGGGAGACCCGTATCGGTGAAATCGATGCGGACGCAAGCGGCGTGATGGAGGTATCGGAGCAGTTCGACGCGCGTCTGCGCGAGATCGCCGTGGATTTTCGTGAGGGCATGGGATTTAAAGACAAAGTGCGGGAATCCATAACCGGCGCCCTGCCCGCCATAACGGCAGTTGCCGCAGTTACTTGGGTGATAGGTACTGGCGGCACAGGCGCGGCAGGCGGTGGCATCATTGCTCACATCGGCGGCATGTTCGGCATGAACGATCTCATCGCACTAGTCGCTCTGCCCGTCATTCCTGGGCTAGACAAACTGAACCGCGCAACGCTCGCTAAACTCATCACGCCAATAATGGGCGCATGGCTGGATGAAAAAACAACGTCGGTCCGCAGTATTCTGGAGAACCGCATAACAAAACCTTCGCTCGACGCCGCCTCAGAAACAATCGCCAAGATCGAGCCGCACATCTTGGCTCTGGAAGCAGCCATTCAGGCTCTGCCTGAGAATCGTGATGGTAAGGGGAATCCGAAATGAACGAGAAAGAAAGAGCCAACGCCATGATCGCTTTCGAAACACAGCGTGAAGGAATCATGGCTTTAGGACGCAGTCTGGACGCCCTGCCGCATTGGCGTCCATCGAAAGTGTTGCGCGCCGTTGTGACAGAATATGAAACACGACTTGCCTCCATGAAAGCGCGTTTCGATTCAAAGCCCGTAATAACCGTAGTCGGTTCCACGGGATCAGGTAAATCTACGCTCATAAACGCGCTTGTGGGCGCTGACGATGCCGTGGCCACCGGAGACAGCCGTCCAACCACGCGCGGAGTAACAATCATTGCGCGCACCGCCTCTGACGCAGCGGCGCTACCAAGCCAGTTCCTCTGCGAAAAGCCAGACTTGATCACCATCCCTACAACAGCCCTGCCAGATGCGCTCATGCTCGACACGCCTGACACTGACAGCGCAGAATGCGAACGGCACCGCCCGCTGCTAGAAGAGGCGATGCGTCTCTCGGACGCACTTGTCTGCGTTTTCGATGCCTCCAACCCAAAGCGCCGCGACAACGTGTATGCGCTAAAAACCTGGGTTGATTCCTTTGCGGGCGAATACGTGTTCATAGTCCTGAACCGCTGCGACCGCATTCCCGAAGCCGAGTTGCGCAATGACATTCTGCCAGACTTCCGCTCATACATCTCTCAGACTTGGACGCGAAAATCCGGCGGGATCTTCCTTGTCTCCGCAAAGGGTGGATTGGACAACCCAAGTTGGACGGAAGAGGCGCCGCCATTGCACAACGTAAACGAATTAGATAAACTCAGAGCTGCCGTCGCGGAGCTTGCGGGTAGTCGGGTTTTCGCTGACCACCGCGTCAAGCAAGCCTGCCATCTTCGGGAGACGGCGGAAGAACTAGTGCGTAAGGCGGCCTCGGAGTCGCTGTCGGAGCTGGGAAACGTAGAATCGAAAATTGCGGAACTCGATAAAGTGCTGTCCGACAAGCTGGCTGAGGCAGTGTCGCTGCGGGCTGACGAAGAATCCGAGGGCATCACAGCCTCTCTATGTGGCGCTCTTGCCCGACGCTGGTGGGGCCCGGTCGGGATTTACATCGGGCTATGGCGTAGGCTCGTTGATTTCAGGTCACCGTTCTCTGTCCTGCGGCTATTAAACCCGGTGACACTCGCGGCGACCATGGCGCGTTCGGCGAAAATAGCGCGAGATCCGGAAAAATATGAACGCGAGTTGAGCCAGTCGTTAGGCGAAGGGATATCCGGCGTGGATTGCACAGCCGCCCAGCGCTCTTTTCTGGAGAGTTGGCCATCCATAGCCGACAGTCTTGTCGCAGCGGGCTTCAACAACTCCGTACGAAACGCGGCTGACTCAGAAGAACTTGCCCCGGCATTGGGTCGTTCGCGAGCCGCTTGGGTTGAAGCGATTAACTCCGCAGTGCGTAAAGAAGCGGATAGATTGAGCCATCCGCTGTTCATCTGGATTTTGAATCTCCCCGTGATCGTGGCAGCGATATGGATTGGAGTTTTAGTGTCAGTGAACTGGTATTTGGCGACAGTGCAATTCGACCCAGACAAATATCTATCGGGCGATTTCTTCGGCCATTCGATTCTCCTGCTGCTATTCTGGTGGCTCCTGCCCTCATGGCTCCTGCAGATTCGCGTAAACCGCACGGTAAGGAAAATACCCGCTCAGGCACTAAAACTTGCAGAACCAGTTTCTGTCTCCGCCGGCCGCGGCATAGCCGAAGAGGTGTCACTCCTCCGTCGGCTTGCAAACAGTTTTTCTTAGGCGCACAGCCGGCCTAACCGGACCACGATCAATCCAACGTGTTTGGAGCCTACAACTTGAATCTCCCCAGTCCCTATGACATCTGTGAATAGCGGGCTGTCAGCGATGGTGTATGTGCCAATCGGGAACCTGACGGTGTCAACGACCAGTCGGCCGACGACCAGTTTTTCCCCGTTAAGTTCAAGTCGCGTCTGGGCGTCCATCTCTAGTTCTTCGATTTCTGCGCCTGCAAGCAACGCCAGATTACCCTTGCCTGTAACATGCCAAGCAGTCCTGGCCAGAATCTCCGTTGATTCGGCGAATGCGGGGAGCGGCGTGATTATTGCGTTGGTCGCCGTGACATTGCTGTTATTGTCAACAAGCACCAGACCATCGTGCGCAGTCATCGAGGGATCCCACTTTCGTATTGTCCCCGCTGCGCCGCAATATGCTCCGGCTCCGCCATGCGCATTGACCGTTCCGTCCCAGTTGTCCCATCCGTCTGCCCCAAGTTCAATCGCTATGCGTCCGCCACCGCCACCACTGTTGCCTCCGTTCGCCGAGATGCTCCCGTCGCCTGACATTGCCAGCGCTGTAATCCAGATGCTCCCACCCGAACCGCCACCACGCGAGGATCCCCAGTCGCCGCCATTTGCAGTCACGGTTCCCGAGATATCCAACGCACCAGCCACTCTAAGCCTTATGGCGCCGCCTCCGTAGGGATTTCCGCCACCGCTCCCGATATTGACGGGTCTCAATACCGAACCGTATGATTTCGCGGTAAATTTGGGATTACTACTGCCTCCTGCGTAGCCACCGTACCCCCCGCCGAACCATTCGCCGGATCCTGCGCCCGGGCCCCTACCGGCACCGTAGCCGAGAGAGTCTCCGGTGATTGTGGCGCCGTCGAGGTCAAAGTCTCCGCCGATAGTCACGCTCAGGCGTTTTGACTCAGTCGAGGAGTTGACCGAATGCGTCCAGTTGCCGCCCTTGACCACAGCGTCGCCGGTAATCGTGAAATTAGTGAAACCAGTATTGCCGTAAACGGTCTCGAACGTCACCGAACCTGTGTAGCCGGGCATCTGCGTCCAAGAGGCAACGACGTTGGTCGCTGCCTCGTCCCAGATCAGATTGGCGACGGAAGTTCCGTCGAGCAGTATGTCGTCCGAGGAGATCGGAGCACGCCCGAGGCTCCAGTTGCCGGCATACGATGCATTGACATTTGTCTCCGCCTGCCAAATGTTGGTTGCCGCATCAGCCACCCCCGTAAAACACATGAAGGCAATTATAATCATCCTAGTTTTTTTATCATATTCAACTCCATTGTATATTTTTAATCAAAAGAGAGTCTACATCTGTTAGGCATCAAAACACGAAATGGATGATAACTGCAAGTGAAAAAGACCTCACTTTCATTGCGGTCGTGTTTGCGATATAATGCAAGGCAGCTAATCTACTGAGAGAAAACACGATGCCACCACCGCCACTGCACATAACGAGTCCGTCTAACCCGAAGATCAAGGAAATAGTGCGCCTGCGTCAACGTTCTCACCGTGACGAGGCCAGCGCGCTTCTGGTTGAGGGTTATCGCGAAATCAAGCGCGCCCTGGATAACGCCTACGTACCGAGGCAAATCGTGACTTGTTCTGATTTTTTCATGGGCTCTCATGAGCATATCCTTATAGACCGGTGCGCGGCGCGCGGCGCGGCACACATCACCTGCACACCGCAAGTATTCGAGAAGATCTCCGCGCGCGACCGCCCCGATGGCCTTATAGTAATCGGACCGCAAATTCACATCGCGCTTTCAGATCTGCAGCTACCGCCGAACGCGCTGGTCGTAGTTGCGGAAGGCATAGAAAAGCCCGGCAATCTCGGAACAATCCTCCGTTCCGCCGATTCTGCGGGCGCAGCCGCAGTGATAGTGTGTGACCACTGCACCGACATACAGAACCCCAACGTCGTGCGAGCCAGCATTGGAACGCTCTTTTCGCTACCCGTGGTTGACACCACCACGGAGGAAGCAATCCAATTCCTCGTGGAGCGCGGTTTTACGATTCTTGCTTCCACACCGCATGCGGAAAAGCTGCATACGGACTATGATCTATCCGGCAACACAGCCATTGTGGTCGGAGCCGAGCAGTACGGACTGAGCGATGCCTGGCTCCGCTCTCCAAACACCGCTACAGTCCGCATCCCAATGCTCGGACAATGCGATTCTCTAAATGTGGCCTCCGCAACGACAATACTCCTCTATGAGTCGGTACGGCAGCGTGTCGCAAAAGACCGGACAATAGTACCGCCTCCTCATGAGCACGAACACGGCGGGGACGACCCGCACGAAGACTAATCACTTTATAAACATTAAAAACCAATACGGGGTTACTAAGATTATGAAAAATGTAACTGGGGCTGGGTTTGTATCGGGCCAACCCGTCTGGCTTAAGGGGCGCAGCTATGAGATGAACTTGTTCGTTGGCTTTCGCGTTCAGGTCAGAGGAGAGGACGCTGGAGACGCGATAGTTAGGCTGACGGCTTCTTCAATATACCGGATTTTTCTGAACGGGGAATTTCTCGGATACGGTCCCGCGAGAGGGCCGCACGGGTACGCGCGTATAGACGAATGGAGCCTGAAGGGTAAATGCAATCCCGGCATCAACACGATCGCCGTCGAGGTCGCTGGCTACAACGTAAACAGCTATTATCTGCTCGACCAGCCGGCGTTTCTTCAAGCCGAGGTTGTCTGCGGCGCGCGCGTGCTGGCTTCTACTGGTGGGGATGGCGAGAGGTTCGAGGCGCGGGAGCTGGAACACCGGCTGCAGAAAGTGCAGCGCTACAGTTTCCAGCGGGCATTTTCGGAAGTCTATCGAATGTCTCAAGACTACGCCGCCTGGCGAGTGGGCGGAGGATTCGACGCTCAGGATCTAGAGACTGTAGCCCAGCTTAGGCTCATCGCAAGATGCGCGCCTTATCCTGAATTCAAGATTATGCGCCCTCTCTGCGTACGCTTCAAGGGAGCCGTAGAATTCAACCCCGATAAACCCGTATGGGCAGACCGCACGATCAAGAACATCGGGCCCAAACTCCGCGGGTACTTGGAGAGTGAACTGGAGGACATACCGTTCTACCGAGTTCAGAGGCTGGAACCAAAGATGAATGTCGCGGTCAACAACCCGTTAAAGGAAGGCGATCGCCTTGAAATGGCTGATGGAGACTTCCGCAC
This sequence comes from uncultured Lentisphaerales bacterium, assembly GCA_964405775.1. Lineage (GTDB taxonomy): Bacteria > Verrucomicrobiota > Kiritimatiellia > RFP12 > UBA3636 > JAAZFF01. The sequence continues at coordinate 1,788 of CAYOPG010000050.1, read as the reverse complement.
TCTGGAGTTCACAAGGAACAATGCGGGATTCTTCGGAGCGACGGTAAAATGCAGCACCCCGATACGCCTGTATTTTACCTTCGACGAGCTTCTAATCAACGACGATGTATCCACCACCCGCTACTGCTGCGCCAACGTTGTTACCTACGACTTGGCGGAACCCGGCGTCTATAATCTTGAGACATTCGAGCCGTACGAGATGAAGTATCTAAAGGTAATCGTCGAGCACGGTGCGTGTGAAATATCGAACATATACTTCCGCGAATACGTGAACCCGACTGCGGAACGAGCGTCGTTCAAATCTTCGGACAACGCCCTGGACTCCATATTCGACGCCGCGAGAGAGACGTTCAAGCAGAATGCGGTCGACACTTTCACGGACTGCGCCGGACGCGAGCGCGCCGGTTGGCTTTGCGACAGCTTCTACATCGGGCGCGTGTCGGCGGACCTCTGCGGATCCGCGGATATGGAGCGTATGTTTTTCGAAAACTTCCTGCTGCCTGAAAAATTCAAATCCCTGCCGGATGGCATGCTGCCAATGTGCTACCCCTCGGATCATGACGATGGCGCGTTCATCCCCAACTGGGCAATGTGGTTCGTGTTCCAGCTTGAGGAGTACCTGTACCGTAGCGGCGACCGTGACATGGTTGACGCGTTCAAACCAAAAGTGCTTGCGCTCATAGACTACTTCAAACAATTCATGAACGACGACGGACTTCTCGAAAAACTGAAGGGCTGGGTGTTCATCGAATGGTCCCGGGCTAACGAACTCGTGCAGGACGTCAACTACCCTTCCAACATGACGTATGCCGCCGCTCTTGAATCCATTGACCGCATGTATGGAATGCCCGAGCTGAAGGCGCAGGCTGAAGCCATGAGAACAACCATCCGCAAACAGTCCTTCGACGGAGTGTTCTTCGTCGACAACGCAATCCGCCGTCCAGACGGAACGCTCGAGCTCTCGGGTGAGCGCACTGAAGTTTGCCAATACTATGCGTTTTTCTTCGGCACAGCCACGATCGAAGAATTTCCCCAGCTCTGGGAAACGCTAAGGAAGGATTTCGGCCCAGACCGCAAACAGACGAAAAAGCATCCTGAGATTCATTTCGCCAACGCGATGATCGGACAGCCCATGCGCACAGAACTACTTTCGCGCCTTGGGCTTTCTGCTCAGATACTGGAAGAGTCTAAAGACTATTTCCGAAAGATGGTCGAGACCACCGGAACACTCTGGGAGCACGATTCACCGACTGCGAGCTGTTCACACGGCTTCGCCAGCCATGTCGAGCGACTGCTATTCCGCGACGTCGTGGGAATACGCAATATCGACTACGTTGGCAGGAAAGTTGAGGTGGTTTTTCCCGATGTGCCACTGGAGCATTGCGCAGGCGTCATGCCTGTTGGCGACGACACCGTGAAAGTCTCCTGGAGCAAAGATGGCAAGGTCTTCAACTACAGCATAGAGGCGCCTGAAGATATCTCCGTCTCTGTGGATGTTTCAACAATCGAAGGACTCGGCCTCCGTACTACAAGAAAGTAACCCGCAGCCTGATAGTCAAGAGCGTCAAACCAGCCCCCGCCATAATCGAGCACCCCAGAAAACGAGATTACGGGAGGCGTTGATGCTTTTCAAAGGATGACACCATTGTAATCTTGCATGAAGTTTCCAGATTAAATAAACCCTTACCCATGGCAGAGTCACCACCCTGCCACAGCAATACCCCCATTGTAATCTTGCATGGAGTTGTAAGATTACATAAATCAGAACCCGTGGCAGAGTCCACACTA
>CAYOPG010000049.1:0-16216 GCA_964405775.1 uncultured Lentisphaerales bacterium | reverse complement strand
GGTGCGCGGCAATGTAATCTCGTGCTTATTGCGCGAGTTAGCCGGGCGCTTCGGTCTATATTCGGGTCAGGGAGCGGAATCCCGAGTGGGCGCCTCGAAGATTGCGAAGAAGGGGAAGCCTCTGACCCTCAGGCGTTTTATGATGTCTGCGACTTTCGGATCGCTCAGATCGGTGCAGTTCACCTTGTAGGCGTTGAAGGAGCGCGTTGCCTCGATCACCTTTTCGTCTTGGAAAGTGGTAGCTTCCATTTTCCGGCAAACTCCGCATGAGTCGGACGTCAGGTACATGAGCACCGGCTTGCCGTTGCTTTCATACGCGTCGCCGAGTGTCGCATCGTCCGAAATCCACTCTATGCCCGCCCCTTCAGCCACATCGCTTTTATCTGATTTGAAAATTATACGATATGCAAGAACTGCATAGTGTATTGCGAAGAGCAAGAACACGACGGCGAAGGTGTATTTGACGATGTTCATCCACTTGCCCGGGCGTGGCACAGTCGCCACCCCGCCACCAAGAAACGGCCACGGGAGGGCCATGCCGACGCCCAGCAAGAGCGGCAGCGCGGCACCGAACTTCACTCCCTCGCCGACCAGCGTGGCGGACATCACGAACGTCCATATCAGCACTGGCGCGACGCATGCCCCCGCCAGCAACGCCGAGCCCGCGCCCGCCGCGAATGCCCCCAGATAGCGCCACACCATCGACGAACCGGCCTTCTCGCTGGCGTCTCCGGGAGGCTGGCTGCGGAAACGTGCGCCGATGCGCGAGAAATCTATTGTGAAGACGCCGAGCATCGCGAGCGCAAGCAAGCAGAAAACCCCCGCGATTACAGAGTTGAAAATCGGAGACGCCTGAAGAGAGCCAAAAACGGTTCCGGTAGCGGTCGAGAGAATTCCGAGCACCCCGTAAGAGACGGCTATACCAAGCCCGAAAGACGCGCCTATGGCGAAGCCCTGCTTGCGGGAAGAGCCGTGAGTTCCTATGCCAAGAATGGCGAGGTTGATCGGGATAAGCGGGAGAACGCACGGTGTGAGGTTAAGCAATAGTCCGCCCAACATGATCATAAGCGACATGAGCCAAATGCCGCCCTTGGCGCGAGCGCGTTCGAGCGGATTACCCTCGTCACCGCCGATGGTCTCGCCTGCCAGAAATTGAAGAAATTCTTCGGCCTCCGCGCCGTTTTCAAGCTTTCGTGTAAGAATCAGCCCTTCGGGATATATTGTATCGGACGCCGGTGCCAATTCTTTTGGCGATTCACCTGCTTCGTCAGAACTTTCGGATGGTGTGAACGTCCTGGTCTCCGGCAGGAGGCACATATCTCCGACGCAGGCTTGCCAGCCGACCTCCACGGAAACGGTGTCGGCTGCGGGTTCGGGCAGTCTGTATAGAAGCATAGTATCGGAGGTATAATACGCCGTGCCGTCGTCGAGCACCTCCGGGGCCGGAGGGGAGACCGGTTTTAGTTCGGTCGAGGATCCTTCCGAGGAATTTGCTGTTACCGAAATGGCTTCGGCGAAGACTTTGGAATCTGCGGGTACGTTAAACGACACCTTTATTGAGCCTTCAGCCTCGAAGGTCACTTCTGGTGTCACCCCTGCCGCAGGCGATCTGAGCTGCACGGCGAGCAAAAGCGCCGCCGCGATTATAAAAGACTTCTTCATCGTGGCGTATCCTTCCTTTGTTTAGATGTGACTTCCGGCAGCCGGTGGCACCGGCGATTTTTTTAAGAGACGGCGCTATTCGAGGCTTCGTCGGCAACGGATTTGCTCGCGGCTTTGTCGGCCTCGGCAACAATCGCGCGCATCTCCGGCAGGACTTCCAAGTACTTCTGCGCAAGCGTCATCTGCGCGCGGGCGCGGACCAAGTTATGGCCGGGGTATTTGGTGCGGAAATAGACATCGCCGCTGAGGTAGTCCGTCAGGAATCGCACAGCGACCTCCGTGGTGAGGGTAATGCCGGAGTCAGGCATGAAGTATTTTTCCTCTGGGAGCATGAACCCGCGCCCGCCGGAGAGGAACCCTTCCGCGAGATAGGTGAACATGTCGAGACGCGCGCGTATGCACTCCGGCTTGTCGGTATCCTCCTGCGAGTCGGTACAGATGCTGCGCACGAGGTCGCCGAAATCGTGAAGCGCCAGGCCGGGCATGCAAGTGTCGAGATCGATGACGCAGACAGCGCGGCCGTCCTCTTCGTCCAACAGGACGTTTGAGAGCTTGGCATCGTTATGGACGACCCGCTCAGGGATACGCCCGGCATCGGCGGCTTCCTGCATGGCCAAAGCCGCGCCCTTGAGGTTTAAAAGGCCCTCAAAAATGTCGCGGCAGTCCTTTAGTCTGCCGAAGGCGTCTTTGTTTGCGGCTTCCTCGAGCAGCGCATAGCGGTTGCGCGTATCGTGGAATCGGCTGATGGTTTCGTGCAATCTGGGCTCTGGGAGATCAGAGAGCAACGACTGGAAATTACCGAACGCCTTTCCGGCAGAATACGCCTCGAAAGTAGTGGTGGCAGTGAGCCTTCCGACAGCGTGGTCGATGTAGCGGTACATGCGCCAGAACCCGAGCTCTTCGGAATCAACATAGCACTGCCCGTCGAGCGCGCATCGAAAGTTCAGGAATCCACGTTTGGCATCGGGATGCTTGGACGCCTTGCACTTTATCTCCATGTGCCGAGACACCCTGAACACGTTTTCCATGAGATCCGGCAATTTGGGGAACACGACCCTGTTCATGCACTGCATCACGTATTTCCGCAGCGTGCCATCTGAACCCGTCTGCGTGATAAAGTACGTCTGGTTGATCAAACCACTGCGGTTCTGCTCTATCGACTCGATCTTGCCGCCTTCAACGAATTTGCCAAAAACTTTCCTGAGGGTTTCCTCGGAATGCGTCATCTTCTGATCACTCATAATCAAACTTGTCCCAAAACGACTTTTCACTAATTAACAGATCCCCGAAGCAAAGATCATCCCGCGCCCTGACAGAATCAGAAACCGAGCCCGAAGGTTCGCTCAAACCGGGAAACGCCCGAAAAGCCTCGTCCACTACCGAATAATCGTCGCTGTCGCGCCGTGTCGCGGCGCCAACGGGAGCGGAGCCGTCGAAAGAAACGAAGCAGACCTCGCCATGGACGCCGTTACGGTTCTTGTCGTCTTCCCCATCATGTGGGGGATAATATATAAAAATTTTCACCTTGCTCTGCCCCTTCCCCGACTTATCCGCGGGCATTGAAACGGCCGGAATATACAATATTTAAATGGAAAAATAAACAAAAACTATTTTATGTCCGAATGATACGCCTGGAGGGACTTGACCTCCCCTTGCGTGTCGCGCGCGGCGCGTATGCCATTTGCGGCGGCGACGGCGGCGGCAAGTGTGGTCAAATACGAAACTCTGTACTTTATCGCAGCCTTGCGTATGGAGGCGTCGTCGGCGCGTGCGTCACGGCGGCCGGAAGGGGTGTTCAGGATCAGAGAGACCTCTTTGTTGAGGATGAGATCGAGAACGTTGGGGCGTCCTTCACCGATCTTGTTCACCGTTTCGCCATTTATGCCGTGCTCTGCAAGCCATTCGATCGTTCCGCTCGTGCCAACAATGGAGAAGCCGAGTTTTTTGAACTCACGAACGACGTGAGCCGCCTGATCAGGCTTTTCCGACAGGCTGACGAGCATTTTACCGCCGCGTTCCGTGGGCAACGGGCCGTCCGCCGCCTCCTGAGACTTGAAGTACGCAAGACCGAATGTGGACGCCATTCCGAGCACTTCACCCGTGGAGCGCATTTCGGGTCCGAGCACAGGATCGACTTCAGGGAACTTGGAGAACGGGAACACGGCCTCCTTGACACCGTAGTGGGGGATCTCGCGGGCTTCCAGACCGAGCGAGGAAAGAGTCTCGCCGAGCATCAACCGCGTGGCAGCTTGAGCCATCTGTATGTTGCAGACTTTCGAGACGAGTGGAACCGTGCGCGATGCGCGCGGATTCGCCTCGATGACGTAAACCTTGCCTTTTTCGATCGCGTACTGCATGTTCATCAGGCCAGTGACCTGAAGTTCTTGGGCTATGGCGCGCGTGTATTGGAGAATTGTCTCGAGATTCTCGTCGGAAATCGAAACAGGCGGAATAACGCATGCGGAGTCACCCGAATGTATGCCGGCCAGCTCGATATGCTCCATAACCGAAGGTATGAACACGTTCTCGCCATCGGAGAGGGCGTCGGCCTCGCATTCCAGCGCATTCTGCAGGAAGCGGTCTATGAGCAGCGGACGCTCTGGAGTGACGCCAACAGCGCGGTCGACATATTCGCGGAGCATATTTTCATCATATATGACTTCCATTCCGCGTCCGCCAAGCACGAACGAGGGACGGATCATTATGGGGTAGCCGATCTTGTTGGCCACTTTCACCGCCTCGCCTATATCTACTGCCATTCCGGATTCCGGCATCGGGATATTCAGGCGCTCCATGCGCATGCGGAAGAGGTCGCGGTCTTCGGAGATATCAATGGAGTCGATACTGGTGCCCAGAATTTTGACGCCCGCATCGGAAAGTTCGCGCGCAATGTTGAGCGGAGTCTGGCCGCCGAACTGAACAATTACGCCGCATGGCTTTTCTTTTTCATAAATCTGGAGCACGTCCTCGAGCGTTACTGGCTCGAAGTAGAGCTTGTCGCTCGTGTCATAGTCCGTGGAAACCGTCTCTGGGTTGCAATTGACCATTATAGTCTCGTAACCGAGATCGCGCAGTGCGAACGCGGCGTGAACGCAGCAGTAGTCGAACTCAATGCCCTGCCCTATCCTGTTCGGGCCGCCTCCGAGTATCATCACTTTTTTCTTGTTGTCGGAGACGGGCACTTCGTCTTTCGGAGCATTGTAGGAGGAGTAGTAATAAGCGGTGTCCATGACGCCGCTAACAGGTACGGGATGCCACGTCTCGACGACGCCCAGCGCCGTCCTGCGTGTGCGCACGGCTCCCTCTTTCACGCCGAGTATCTGCGCGAGATAGCGGTCGGAAAAGCCATCTTTCTTTGCCTCAACCAGCAGGTCGTCTGGTGGCAAAGTCCCCTTGTAGCTGAGGATGCGCTCCTCCAGCTCGACGAGCTCGCGCATTTGCTGTATGAACCAATCTTTGATCGAGGTAAGCTTGTGGAGTTGCTCGTTCGTCGCGCCCTTGCGGACAGCCTCGTACATGATGAACTGGCGCTCGCTTGTGGCGTCGTGCAGCATGTCCAGAAGTTCAGCGAGAGTTTTGGAGTTGAAGTTCTTCGCGAAACCAAGCCCGTGGCGCTTGTTTTCCAATGCGCGTATTGCCTTCTGAAAGGCCTCTTTGTATGTTTTGCCGATGGACATCACCTCGCCCACCGCCTTCATCTGCGTGCCGAGTCTATCCTCCGCCCCGCGGAATTTCTCGAACGCCCAGCGCGCGAATTTCAGTACAATATAGTCGCCGTGAGGCTCGTATTTATCGAGCCCGGAGCCGCGCCAATACGGGATTTCGGACAGCTGGTATCCTGCCGCAAGCTTCGCGGATATAAACGCGATCGGGAAGCCGGTTGCCTTTGAGGCAAGAGCCGATGAACGCGACGTGCGCGGGTTGATTTCGATTATTACGATTCTGCCGCTCTTGGGATCGTGTGCGAACTGCACGTTGGTTCCGCCGATCACGCCTATCGCATCCACAATGCGGAATGCGTAATCGCGCAACCTGGCCTTCGTTTCATCATCTATAGTGAGCATGGGCGCCGAGCAGAACGAATCGCCTGTGTGGACGCCCATTGGATCGACGTTCTCGATAAAGCAAACGGAGACCATGTGGCCTTCGGAATCGCGAACGACTTCCACTTCCAGCTCTTCCCAGCCCTTTACGGATTCTTCGATTAGGCACTGGTGCGTCATAGAGGCCTCGAGCCCGCGGCCGGCAATGGTGCGCAGCTCCTCTACGTTGTAAACGAGTCCACCTCCTGTGCCGCCGAGCGTGTAAGCCGGGCGCACAACAACCGGATAGCCGAGCTTTGCCGCCTCCGCTTCCGCTTGCTCAACCGTGTGCGAGACTTCGCTTCTCGGAGTTTCGATCCCGAGCTGTGCCATTGTCGCTTTGAAAATCTCGCGGTCTTCACCGCGCTCGATCGCATCCAGATTGACGCCGATGACCCTGACGCCGTACTTCTCCAGAATTCCCGCCTTCGACAACGATAGAGCCAAATTTAGTCCTGTCTGCCCCCCCAAGTTCGGCAACAATGCATCTGGACGCTCTTTATCAATGACCTGTTCTATTCTGTCCACGTTTAGCGGCTCAATGTATGTGGCGTCGGCCATCACCGGATCCGTCATTATAGTGGCCGGGTTTGAATTCACGAGCACTATTTCGTACCCACATTCCTTGAGCGCCTTGCAAGCCTGCGTGCCGGAATAGTCGAACTCGCACGCCTGTCCGATCACTATCGGACCCGAACCAATTATAAGCACCTTCTTAATGTCGTTACGTTGCATCTTGTCTTCTTGTTCTTTCCCTTTATCTACTCCGCAAACAGGGAGTAGCGCGTTCAATGTACGCGCATTATAACCAAATCCATTTTCCCGGCGTCTCCAGCCAACACTTTGTACTGCGTGTCTGTGCTGAAGAGCACCGTTCCCTGAGACGACAGATCCGCAACCAGCCCGTACGTGCCCTTCTCCCGTATCAGGGAGTGGTCATACTCCAGACTGAACGCAACAGGGAACTCCTTGAAGTCACTTAAGGTCTGCTCTGCCAGCACCAAGGGCTTCAGGTCTTCCGTGTCGATTCTGACCAGGCGAATATTGATTTTAAAAGTCGGCAGTATGGCGACGCGCTCGATGCACGAAACAGTGCCTTCAATTGCGCGCATGTCCGCGAGCCGCGTAAACTCCTGTGTGTCTGTGTCCTTGTCTTTCAAAGTTGAGCCGCAGAAAGGACATGTAGCGCAACCGGCGGCGGCGAACAGCGTTGCCGCAAGCAGCGCCGCCGCAAGAGCGTGATTTGTCGTTCCATTTTTCTTCATAGTTGCAGCTCCTTTCCCGCGTCCAGACTTTTTCAGAGGCCTGCGATATAGTGTTCGGCCGTGATTGCCGCCGCGCATCCGGAAGCCGCCGCCGTGACCGCCTGTTTGTAAAGACGGTCCTGAACGTCGCCGGCGATGAAGATGCCCGGCACGTTCGTCTTCGTTTCATTCGTTATGAAGTACCCCTCTTCATCAACGTCAATCAAGCCAGACGCCCATTCCGTGACGGGATGGTGTCCGATCGCCACAAACACTCCGTCGACGGGCAGCTCTTCCGTTTTCCCGGTGACTTTATTTTTTATGCGGATTGCTGTGACGCCCGCTTCATCGGTTCCCAGAATTTCGTCTGTGACGCTATCCCAGTGCACCTTGACCTTTTCATTTTCCAGTACGCGATCCGCCATAATCTTCGAGCCGCGAAATTTGTCGCGCCTGTGAATGAGGTGTACAGATTCGCATATTCTCGCAAGAAACAGCGCGTCGCCGAGCGCTGTATCTCCTCCGCCTATAACCGCAACTTTCTTTCCCCTGTAGAACGGCCCGTCGCAAACCGCGCATCCGGAGACCCCGCGCCCCGTGAATCTGGTTTCCGAGTCTATTCCGAGTTTGCGGGCGGTTGCCCCGGTCGCGCCGATCAGCGCTACAGTGCGCAGAACCGTACCGTCAGTGGTTTTGCAGGAGATCGTGCCGTCGTCTTCAACTTCTATTTTCTCCAACTCCCCGAACATAAACCGCACTCCGAAATTTTCGGCCTGCTGGCGCATGCGGTCCATGAGCTCCAACGCGGGAATCCCGTCGGGAAACCCGGGGTAGTTTTCCACATGCGGCGCCTGGGCCAGCTGGCCGCCTTGCTGCAATCCTTCGATTAGAAGTGGTGAGAAACCCGCCCTCGCCGCATATATCGCCGCCGTCAAACCGGCGGGGCCGCTGCCGGCTATTATTACCTTTTCCATCAGATCTCCGTGTTCTTTCTAAAATGCCTTGTGTCGGAAACGTCGCGCGTCAAGTGTAGCGCATCACTTCATCCACTGTAGTGTTGCCGTCCAGTATGTTCAAGACTCCGTCTTCCCGCATGGTGCGCATGCCGAGCTCGCGCGCTTTCTCGCGTATTACAAGCGTTGGTCTGCGTTCATTTATCAACGTCCGGATCGGGTCGGAAATGCGCAGATACTCGTATATACCCTTGCGCCCCTTGTATCCGCTCTTGTTGCATTTGTCACACCCCTCGCCGAAACTGAACCGCCGCCCCTGCACCTGCTCGGGCGTAAGCTCGAGGCGCTGCAATATGTCCGGAGTGGGTTCGTATTCGGTTTTGCAGGACTTGCAGATCGTGCGAACCAGACGCTGCCCGAGAACAGCCTCGAGGGTCGAAGCGATCAGATAGGGAGCCACGTCCATATCCACCAGACGCGTTACGGCGCCGGCGGAGTCGTTTGTGTGGAGCGTCGAAAACACAAGGTGGCCGGTGAGCGACGCCTGGATGGCGATCTGCGCAGTCTCGAGGTCGCGGATTTCGCCGACCATTATGATATCCGGATCCTGACGTAGGAACGCACGCAGCACGAGGGGGAAAGTGTTGCCCTGAATCGGGTTGATCGGAACCTGCACGATGCCGTCAATGTCGTATTCCACCGGCTCCTCGGCCGTGAGGAGCTTGTTCCCTTCTTTGTTGATCCTGCGCAGGCAGGAATACAGGGTCGTGGTCTTGCCGGAGCCCGTCGGGCCAGTAACGATTATAATGCCGTTAGGCTTGTCAATATCAGCGCCAATGTCATTGTACACATCCTCCGGCATGCCCAGGTTTTCCAGGTCGAGCGATACGACCGAGCGGTCGAGCACGCGCAGCACCACCGATTCGCCGAACTGCGTGGGGAGGCACGATACGCGGAAGTCGATCATCCTGCCGCCCACGGGCAGCTGGATGCGGCCGTCCTGCGGAAGGCGGCGTTCCGCGATGTTTAGGCCCGCGAGCACCTTCACGCGCGAAATAACAGGCAAGGCCAGAGACTTTGGCGGCGGAGTCATCTCGTACAGAGCGCCGTCAACACGGTATCTAATGTGGAATTCCTTCTCGAACGGCTCGAAATGGATATCGGATGCACGCGCGTTCACGGCCTGCAGCAGCACGTACTGCACCAGACGCACCACGGGGGCGGAGGCAGAGGCGTCGGCGAGGGCGCCCTCGTCCATATCCTCGTCACCTGTAATTCCGGCTTCTTCGAAATTGATGCTCTCTATACCTGAGAGGAAGTTGTCGGCCATCGAAGAATCATCGCCGTAGAAACGGCTGATGCACTCCGTTATCTCCTTTTGTCTGGCCAGTACGAAGTTGATTTCGCGCGACAGCACGAACGCCAGTTCATCTGACACCACAGGGCTGGGGATCGACGAAATAGCCAGCGTCACGCTCGTGGGTGTAGCGTCAACGGGAAGCACTCCGTAAAGCCTCGCCACGCTGCCCTGAACGGTGCGCAGCACTTCTGCCGGCACAACGAACCCATCCAGCGACACCACTTCGCTTCCGTTGTACGCCGCCATGGCGCCAAGCAGGTCTTCTTCAGCCATATATCCGCCGTCGACGATGATGTCGCGCACCGATTTGGCGGATCTATGTTGCTCCTCGAGGATCTCGTCGCACGCCTCGTCGTTAAGGAGTGCGTTCATGTGGACGACCGAGAGGACAGGGTCCATGCTGTATTTATTTTCGTTCAATGCTTAGTTCCCCGATTAAGGTGCTGTCCAGCTCTTTAATTCGCCCCACTGGCCATTTCCTTTAGTTTTTCGACTTGAGTGTCAGGGTCGCGGGATTTTGTTATAAGATCGTCGTAGCTGATGCGTCCCGCCTTGAAGAGGCTGAGCAAGTGCGAATCGAGCGTCTGCATCCCGTATTTCGCTCCAGTTTGTATGTCGGAAGTGATGCGGTGCGTGTTTCCATCGCGTATCATGGCTGCTATGCTCGACGTGTTGATCATTATCTCAAACGCGGCGCTGCGTCCCGGTTTGTCCACGCGCGCAAGAAGCAACTGAGATATAACCGCAACGAGTCCGATCGAGAGCTGCATGCGGACTTGCTCCTGCTGATCGGTCGGGAAAGAGTCCACGATGCGGTCAACAGTGCTGGCCGCGCCGGTGGTGTGCAATGTGGCGAAGACCAAGTGACCGGTTTCAGCCGCCGTGATCGCCGCCTGCATCGTCTCGAGATCGCGCATTTCACCCACGAGGACCACATCCGGATCCTGACGCAGGGCTCTGCGCAGCGCCTCGCTGAACGAAGGTACGTCGGCACCGACTTCGCGCTGCGTTATGATGCAGTTCTTATGATTGTGGTAGTACTCTATAGGGTCTTCCACCGTCACGACGTGGCAGGAGCGCCTCTCGTTAATGAAGTTGATCATGCTGGCGAGCGTCGTAGTCTTACCTGATCCGGTAGGCCCTGTGACCAGCACGAGTCCGCGTGGTCTGTACAAAAGCTCCGCCACCTGAGGAGGCAGCCCAATCTTGTCGAGTGGCATAAGGTCGTTGGGGATCTGGCGCAAAACCGTGCCGTAATTGCCCTTGGCCTTGAAAACGCTCACGCGGAAACGCGCCTGAGTGCCGAAAGCGAAACCAAAGTCCGCACCGCCCTGCTCCTGAACCATCTGCTGGTGCTCCGGCGACGTGATGCTCTTTACGAGGCGCTCGGTGTCGTCCGGAGTCAGGGGATCCATGTCGAGCTGTTGCAGATCGCCGTGTATGCGGAGCATGGGGGGAAGGCCTACTGCTATATGCAAGTCGGACGCCTTAAAATCTACTGCCATCTGCAGTAGCTGATCCATCTCAAGATTGCCGTCGTCTTCCATGTTTAGTCCTCGTCTCCCATTGTTACCCTAATAACCTCTTCGACTGTCGTGAGCCCCGAAAGGACCTTGCGGACACCGTCCTCTCGTAGCGTGCGCATGCCAGTCTCTCTTGCCTTGACGCGAAGTTCGCGGGCGTCGGCGTTGTTGAAAATCATCTGCTGGATCTCGTCGTCTATCTGGAAAATCTCGAATATGCCTTTGCGTCCCTTGTAGCCCGTCTGGTTGCAACGGTGGCATCCGTGCCCTCGGGCTAGCTGCGCGTTCAAATAGTCGGCAGGGTTCAGTCCGATGCTGCGGAGTTGAGCCTCAGTAGGGTCGTAGGATTCACGGCATTCGTTGCAGATGGAGCGGACAAGCCGCTGCGCCATCACCGCGCGCACGGCTGAGGCCACTAGGAACGGCTTGACTCCGATATCCAGCAGACGTGTCACGGCGCCTGGCGCGTCGTTCGTATGCAACGTCGAGAACACAAGGTGACCCGTAAGCGCAGCCTCCGTGGCGATCGACGCCGTCTCAAGGTCACGAATTTCACCGATCATCACGATGTTCGGCGCCTGACGCAGAATCGCGCGCAAGGCCGCGGCGAACGTCATTCCAATGTCGGCATGCACATGCACCTGATTGATGCCGTTCATCTGGTATTCGACGGGGTCTTCGACGGTGATTATCTTGCGATCCGGCTTGTTGATCTGACCAAGGCAGGCGTAAAGCGTGGTGGTTTTACCGGATCCGGTCGGCCCCGTCACCAGAATGACGCCGTCGGGAAGCGTTATCAGATGCTCGAAGAGTTGCTGGTCATCGGTCATGAACCCCAGCTCAGGCAAGCCAAGCGAGAGATTCTGTTTGTCGAGAATACGCATGACGATGCTTTCTCCGTGACCGGTCGGCACTGTCGAAACACGCAAATCCAGCTCGCGCCCCTTCACTCTTACCTGTATACGCCCGTCCTGCGGAATTCGTTTCTCAGAGAGCTTCATGTTGGCCATCAGCTTGAAGCGCTGAAGGATCGCCCCCTGCAGACGGCGAGGAGGCGGCTCTTGCTCGTGCAGAACTCCGTCAATTCTGTAGCGCACTCGGAAGTGCTTCTCCATCGGCTCCAGATGAATGTCGGACGCTCTGGAAAGGAATGCGCGCATGATGATCTGCGCACACAACTTCACGATCGGCGCATCCGATTCCCCCGCCTGCGCCACACCGAGCTGTTCCTCAAGGCCGGAATCGCCCGCCGAGGAATCGCCAGAGCCCCCCTGCTCGCTGCTGTAAGCGCCGATAATTTCGTCGAATTCAGAATAATCCTGCTCCGGATACAACATCGCCAACGCGCCGTAAATCTGCTTGGCAGGAGCGATTACCCCCTCAACATCGCGGTTCAGGGCATAGCGCAACCCGTCCATTGTCTCGAAGTTCATCGGATCGGAAAGCGCTACAGTGATGGTGTTCCCGGATTCGTACAAGGGCACGGCCCGGAACTTCTTTGCGAGCTCGCCCGGCAACAGCTTCCGGATTTCGTCATTAAACTCGACCTGCGAGATGTCGACAAACTCCATGCCGAACGTACGCGCCACGGCATCCATGACCTGATCCTCGCCGACGACGCCGTTTTTGACAAGAATGTCTACCACTGAACGCCCGTCGCCTTTCATCATGGTAGCCGCCTTGTCGACATCTTCCTGGGAGACCACCTGGTTCTCCATCAGTATCTGTAGTACGTATTCATCGTTAGAAGTCACGGCGTATTCAGCTCCAAAAATCAAATAATCCACAAAACGTGCGGTTTTCGAGGGTAATTATAACACCCCGCAACCCATTCTCCAAACGTTTTTTTAAACACTACGCATGATCGCCTCAAGCGCCATGCCGCGCGAGGCTTTTATAAGCACGCCGTCGCCCGCCCGAATGATTTTCCCGAGCAGTCGCTTCGCTTCCGGGACGTCTGCCGCCACGAATATCTCCGACAAGTCCATGCCCGCCTTTTCGGCGCTGTCGGCAATCCACCTGGCCCGCACACCGACAGTAATAAGAAAATCCAGACCTGAAGCCGCAACGATACCGCCAACCCGGCGGTGCAGCGTCTCTTCCTCCGAACCAAGTTCGAACATGTCACCCAGAACTGCGACTTTCCTGCCGGGGATATCCATCCGCGCGAAGGTTTCAACAGACTTTGCCATGCTCACCGGATTCGCGTTGTAGGCGTCGTTGATCCACACGACTCCATCGCGTTCGGTTTTTTCCCAGCGCATCTTCGCGCGTGGCGCGGTCTGAAAACGTTCTGCTATCTCGTCCCATCCTATTCCGAACTGGCGCGCGACGGCTATCGCCTCTAGCGCGTTCACAACTTGATGCGCCCCGGGAAGACCGCAGTCAACAACACGCCCAACACCCGTTGCCGCCTCCCGCACCATGAACCGGCCGCCTCCCGCCTCATAATCCTCCGCCTTGAAGTCGGACTCTGCCGCAAGCGAAACAGTAACAACCCGACACCTCGCCTGTCTCGCCAGATACGCAAAATGAGGAGAGTCGGCATCGAGCACCGCAAAACCGTTCTCCGGCACCGCTCTCAACAGCTCCGCTTTCTCATCGGCAATCGCCGCTTCATCCGCAAAAAATTCGATATGCACCGGCCCGACATTGGTGACTACAGCGCAATCCGGCTGCATAAGTCTCACCAGCGGAGCCAGTTCGCCGGGGTGGTTCATGCCGATTTCGAAGACTCCAAATCTGGCCCCCTCCTCCATGGCGAGTATGCTTTGCGGCAAACCCAAAGAGTTGTTCCAGTTGCCTAGAGTTTTGGCGGTCTTTCCAGCCGCTCCAAGTAGATGCGCTGTAAGCTCTTTGACCGTGGTCTTGCCCACGCTGCCCGTGACGCCGACGACTTCGGGATCCACTTTGGCGCGCCAGCCAGCCGCCAGCTCCGTGAGAGCAGCCTCGGTATCCTCCACTATAAGCGCCGGGATATCGTCTGGAATTCTCACAGACGCGTTCGCCATAACGGCGCAAGCGCCGCCATCCACGGCGGAGCGCACGAAGTCGTGTCCGTCGAAGCGCTCCCCTCGAATTGCGATGTATAGTGCGCCGTGTGCGGGTTTGCGCGAATCCGTGAACACTCCGTCAATGCGTGTGGCAGAGTCCACACCCCGCCACGAGCCACCCGTCCATTCAGCAGCTTCCTCCGCGCTGAAAACCGCTCCGCTCATTTACTGACCTTCGCCAACAGGCTGCGCATGAACTTGGCATACTGCGGGAACGCTACTTCCGGCGGCTCGATCTCAGGGTGCCAGCGTCGCTCCCATTCGAACGAGCACCAGCCTTCGTAGCCGGAGTCGGAGAGGATTTCGAGCATCCGGCGCAGCGGTATATCGCCGCGCCCCATGAGGCAAGGCTTGGAGCGCCTTTTCGCGGAGGTCTCTTCTTTCTTTGGAACGTTCTCCAACTGCGAATCTTTCCAGTGGGTGTATTTCACCAACTGGCCTATATTCTTCCATGTATCGTCTGGATCCTCGCCATTTTGGCGGAAGGGATGATGGACGTCCCACAGAACGCCGGCGCCGCGCGGGAACTCCGCCATTTTAAAGGCCTCTAGCAGCGCCCGGGAATCAACCCAGGCATCATGCGTTTCCACGAGGATTTCCGCCCCCGCCGAGCGCGCTATCACCGATGCGGAATTAAGGAACTCGGCCGCCACGCCCAGAGCCGTCTCCATCGCAACCCCTTCTCCCACCACGCCGCCGAACACGCGGATGAAAGGCGCGCCCAGCCCATACGCAATATCTGAATAACGGCGTACCTCATCGAGCCACTTCGCCCGGTCTGCCTCTGGGGCGTACATCTTGGCGTCGCTACCGAGGCAAGGGATTTTCAACCCCGCATCCTTGAACATCGCGCGGGTCTCCGCGATGTCCGTGGAGAACTCCCGCACTTTCCAGAGCTGAAGTTCTTCCATGTGTCCGCGGAATTCCACTCCTTCGTAGCCGTACTTTCTGGCGCGTTCGACGATGGTCGCCACATCCCATTCACGACATCCCAATGTGGAAAAAGACAATTTCATTTTATTATCCTGTTCTAGAACAAAACCCATATTAAGACAAGCAGCACAGCCATGAGAAACACAGGTCTCCTGCTGCGAACGAAAACAGGCTTGGCCTCGTTGTCGCCCGGGAGTTCTATGTTTCCGGCAGACACGTACGTAAAGAGCTTGCCAGGCGACTCGTCATCGCTGGCATATTCAGCTCCACGCCGCCCCCTGCCACTACGCCGCATGTTGTCCTCGAATTGAGGCAACAGGCACGCAGCCGGGGATCTCAGATCTCTCCTTTTCTTTTTCTTTCCCAAACTCATTTCTGGTTTACACCGCATATACGCGGCGTCACGTGGCGATTCTACCACATAACAATCCCAGAACGCCACAAATTCTATCAGATTTTGCGAGTATTCGGCGGACAAAGTCCAAATGCGGTGACGCTTGGTAAACCTGCCGTGGCAGAGTCCCCACTCTGCCACAGCACCGTCGGCAATGCTCAACCCGCTAGCGCAGGAGCAGCATCGTTGAAGAAGGCGGCGGTATCTCCACAAACACCAGCGTTCCTGGCTCCGGTGGAGGGACAGATCGGTCGACATTGAATGTGCCGTTGGTCACCGACGTGGTTCCAAGATACGCAGCGTGTGTGTCGGACAGCCGGGCATGGCGAGTATCGCCCACATAAAGCTCGTCGGCGATGTGTTCCATGCCGTCAGCAATCTTGTGCCACACGGCTATGCGTCCGCCGCCGCCGCCATTGTAGTTGCCGTTGACCCCGTTGCCGCCCTTGGCCGTCATCACGGCAGTGGATGCGCCGCTGAAGCCCTGGCAGATCACCCAGATTGCGCCGCCGGAGGCACCGCCACCCCAGTTCGGGATGCCAATTGCGCCGTCTGCATTCAGGGTGCCGTTCATGACGACGGGGCCAGTTGAGCGTATGCGTATCGCGCCGCCGCCGGTTGAACCCTCGCCATCACCGCGTCCGCTGCCGCTTCCCGGGCCGAACGGGGCTACTGCAAAGCCGTTTGCGAGGCTGAAGCCGTCGCGCGCATATCCGCCCGCTCCGCCGTAGCCGCCGCCAAACCCGCCGCCCATCCAGTTGACCACGCCAACGAAACCGCCACCACCAGGGCCCCAGCCGTGCGGATGCTGCAGCTTGTCACCACCGCGATAGCCTTTGTTTGCAGCGTTGAAACCGCTGTCGGAACTTACCGTCCGGCAACCACTCTGGAATTCAGTCCACCGTGTTAACATTCGGTGGGTATGAGTGCATGATATAACACTGCTAACAGGATATGGGACAACACTACAACAGCAGATTGAGTTCTGTCAAGTGATTTCGTAATCATGAGA
>CAYOPG010000048.1:0-16425 GCA_964405775.1 uncultured Lentisphaerales bacterium | reverse complement strand
CCGAGCCTGCATACGCGGCAGTGTCACGGTGAAGACCGTGCCACCTCCTTCATTATCTAAAACGGCGATGGTTCCATTGCGGGCATCGACAATCGCCTTCACCAGGCTAAGTCCCAGTCCGTTGCCCGGTACGTGACGGCTGACATCGGAACGGTAGAAGCGCTCAAATACGCGTTTTCGATCTTTCTGCGGGATTCCCGGCCCGGTGTCTGAAACACGTATAGTCACGGCGGCTTCGTCCTCCGCGAGGGCGACCGCCACCCTGCCACCGAACGGCGTGAACTTGACGGCATTGTCGAGGAGATTGGCGAAGATTCTCTGCACATCCACTTTGTCGATCCTCAGCACCACAGGAGTGTCGGGAACGTCTATTATAATATCCACGTTTTTGTCTTCCGAAATAGTTTCGAACATGCTCACGGAGTCGCGCGCGATCTGCGCCATGTCCAACTCTTCGTCCGCTGACTCCTTGAGTCTGTACTCCGCGCGTGCGATTTCAAGCATTGTGTTGATCATTGTCAGCATGTTTCCGCACTCTTCGGCAACGTCGCAGGCGAGTTCATTGCTGCCATTGCTCGAGTAAAGAGCCATCTCGGCCTGTCCGCGCAGCCGTGTTATCGGAGTGCGGAGATCATGTGCCATATCGTTGGAAATCATCTTGAGTTCCGACAGCAGTTTCTCAGTGTTTGCCGTCATGGCGTTGAAGGCATCCGCCAGATAATTTATCTCCTTGCCCTCGGTGCCGTGGGCAACGCGCTCCGAATAGTTGCCGGCACCGATTATCCGCGCTGCCGCTATAACGCGGTCGAGGCCGTTGACGACTCTGCGGGCAATGTAGCGTCCTGAATAATAGCTGACCGGAAGCGACAAAATGAAAGTGGCAAGCAGAGCATAAAGAAGATTTTTCAGAGCCCGGTCGAAGTGCCTCATGTGTTCGGCCGTCATAATGACGTTGCCATCATAAAGTCCGCGGTATTTCGCCAGAATACGCCCATCGCCGTATGGCAAGCGATATGTGTGTACCTCGCCGGGGGCAGGAAGTTCGTGCTGTGTGAAAAAACTGCCGTCTATTTCCGTGAACCCGGATTTAGCCAACATTTTACCATCGGGACTGATCAGCATGAAGTAAACATGATTGACGTCCTCGCCATATGATTCTTCGTTGAATTGGTGGTCTAAAACGGCCCCCGATCTTCCACTTCGTGGGATTTAACAACAAGTCCTCTGGGGTCGTCCTTAGGCATGGTGAAGGTAAGCACCTCCCCGTCGGCGGCTCCGAGAATGTTAAGGAAGCCCTGCGTGTCAATAAACACTTCTTCCGGTTTAAACATCGCGTTGCGCTCAAGTATGACAGCGGTTACGCTCGGATCAACGTCACTAATCGTCAGAACCAAGTCCACGTGCTTAAGTTCACTGCCGACCATATATTCGTAAGTGAACTCACGTGAAAACGTGTCGAGTTTTTTCATGGCTGACTTGTTGGTGGCGTATCTCTGGCTTAAGAAAACCGCAATAAACCCCAACAGCAGAGTGGCGGTGAAGGTGGCGGAGTAGAGCAGCGACACTTTGCCCCTTATTGAGCCGGTCCGCCGCGGATCACTCGATGACATATCCGAATCCCCTGACAGTCTTGACGAGTTTTCTATCATACGGCTTGTCTATTTTGTCACGCAGACGGCAGACGCGTGATTCTACGATGTTCGTTTGCGTGTCGAAATCATACCCCCACACATGCTCCATAATCGTCGTCTTCGAAACCACTCTGCCACGGTTGCGCATGAGATACTCCAGAAGCTGAAACTCCAGCGGCTGCAGCTCTATGCGATCTCTACCACGATGCACGCGACGTGACACGATGTCAAGAGTGAGGTCCTCCACAGTCAAAATCATCGAGTCGGGCGTCGAAGAAGATCTCCTCAGAAGCGCCTGTACACGCGCCAGAAGCTCCGTAATCGAAAACGGCTTGGACATATAGTCGTCTCCACCCGTCTCAAGCCCCTTGATCTTGCTTTCGACCGATCCTTTCGCGCTTAAGACTATTATGGGGAACTTGCGTCCTGCATTGCGAATGCCTTCTATGACGCTCAGCCCATCGAGCTTGGGCAGCATTAGATCCACCACTGCCACGTCGAAATCTTCGGTAGTTGCCTTAGCAAGCGCATTTTCTCCATCCGTTACATGACACGTCACAAAGCCGGCCTGCTGAAAGGCCTTTTCAACGAACCCGGCCGTCTTCATATCATCCTCTACAATCAAGATCTTCATTCTTTTTCCCTTCTGCATCGGTGGGGACACGGAACTGTGGCGCTATTTCCAACGCCGCGCCTGCTCTGCCAAAGATTGTTCGGGAATTATAAGAATTCTACTCAGGCAAAGTCAAAACATTACGTTTTACCTTGCCAAAACGTAATGTTGTGATAATTGCTTTGCACTTTGACTGTTGTATAATTATCAGACATCATGAGCAATTCAAAGAATTTCAAAACTATTGTAATCCGTCACCGCCTCAGGCTGTTCGCGCTGGCGGTCGTATGGGTTTTAATAATGTGGGGAGGGAACTACGCCCTGCGGGATTACTGGGAGCCCGACGAGGCGCGCTTCGTTTACATTGCCCGTGAAATGGCGGCGAGCGGAGACTGGATAGTGCCTCACCGTCACAACGTTCCTTACGCGGACAAGCCTCCACTGATGTTCTGGCTGATCAACGCGGGAGAGGCGGTCTTCCCGAAACCAATTGGATCGCGCCTTCCATCTGGAATAGGCGTGTTCCTGTCGCTTTTGGGCACATACGGCATAGCCAAACTTTGGTGCGGCCGCCGCACGGCTCTGCTCTCAGTTATAGTGCTTTCGTCCGTGTGGCAGTTTTGGGACACCGGCGGCATGGGGCAGATAGACCCGCTGCTGCTGGGTCTTCAAATGATGTCCCTGTACCTGCTCTTCAGCCACGACACCGCCAATGGCGGAGTCTGGTCGATCTTGCCGGCCTTTGTATTCATGGGACTTGGCGCATTAGCAAAGGGCCCAGTAGGCATCCTCGTGCCTACTGGCGTTTACCTGCTCGTCAAATTCTACGCTGACCGGGAGTCCGCGCGAATCCCGGCCGGCCAGTTTGTACTTGGGCTCTTGCTGGCTACCGCAGTGCCGCTGACTTGGGTCGCCATTTGCTATTTCACCGGGGCACCGTCCGACTATTTGCATGAGTTGCTGTTTTCGCAAACGTTCTCGCGAGCTGCTGGCAATCTCGGTCACCAAAAGCCTTTCTTCTATTATCTCTACAATCTGCCTATTTCGTTTTTACCATGGGCGTTGTTCATACCGGCAGCGTACAAGCACCTGCGCAAGGAGAATCCTCCGCTGCTGGACAAGCTGCTCGTTTGGAGCCTCTTCGTTGTTATTTTCTTCTCTATAACCGCCAGCAAACGCAACCTTTACATCATGCTCGCCCTGCCCGCGATGTCAATTGCCATCGCAGCGGGATGGGAAGGCATCCACGGCTCAAGGGTTTGCCGCCGCATGGCGCTGGCGATCCTAATCGGTACCGCCATTTTGTTCGTCGGCACGGCTTTGACCAAGGCATTCAGTTCCCAAATACCGTTTATCAAAAACAACGAGGCGACGTCTTTTGCGCTGCATAATGTGCCCGCTTGGACATTCGTCATCCCGATGCTTGTAGCCGCTGGCGGCCTCGCAGCCATGGCCAGACTTCGTCGTGGGAACTGGCCGTTGGCATTCGCCCTGACCGTCTGCATGGCATACGCAGCCGTAGGGATTTTTGTTCTGCCCGCTTTTAACCACATGAAAACGCCCGAGGAAATCAAGCCCCTAGCGGACAAATATCTGCCGGAGGGAGGGCGTCTCCTTCTGTACGATATCCGGGGGGAAATCCTCGCCCTAAACTCCGGTCACATGGGCACCATAGCGGATGATGATGAGGAAATGCAGGGTGCCATGGCTCAGCAAGGCGAAGGACTGGCGGTATTCCTGGAAAAACAAGCAGGGAATCTCTATGAGCGCTTTCCGGCCATCGCGGAAACGGGCGAGTTCCGCATGGGGAGCAAGAAATATGTCTGGGCAGCCTTCAGGACTCTTTAGTCTGCACCTGAAATTTCCTGGTGCGGCTCTTCAGCCACTTAACTCCGCGCAGATCACGTACGGTACGCCGCAAACGGCTGAAGTTGGTGTATTTGCTTTTTCCTGCGAGTCTCGGACGGTGGTTCACGGGGATTTGAACAATGCTCGCTCCCTGCAACGAGGCTAGTACAGGCAGGAAACGGTGCATGCCATCCCAATACTGCAGCACCTTCAGGAGCTCGGCTCTAAACGCCTTCATTGAACAGCCGGTGTCTATGATATCGTCGCCCAGCATCTTGCGGCGGAACCTGTTGGCGAGCTTGCTGGCTATGCGTTTCGAGAGAGTATCCTTGCGGTTCTGCCTGTAGCCGCAACAAATATCAGCATCTCCCGCAAGAACAGGAGCAGCGCATTTTTCAATGTCGGCGGGATCGTTCTGGCCATCCGCATCCATAAGTGAAATCACGCGCCCGGCGGCCCTCTGGATTCCTGCCCAGAAAGCTGCGCTTTGTCCAGAATTGGCGCTCAGGCGCAAAACTACAGCCTCAGGGTTTTCAGCGGCGAAGGCATGCAGCAGCTCCGCCGTCCGATCGTCAGATCCGTCATCGACTAGAATTATCTCGTATGAAACAGCGGCGGACCTCAAAGCGTCGCGAAGCTCCGCCAAGACGGCGGAAATACAACTCTCCTCGTTGTAAACGGGGAGCACAACGCTCATATCTGGATGGTCTGAATTCATACTGTTTTGACGATTTCAATTGCTTGTTATAACGCCTGATTTTACACAATCGTCGCTACAAAAACAATATAATGGCAGATTACGTTTTGGCAATCATTGTCGGGATCGGCCGGTGCTGATGCGACAACCCGGTGTCACAACTTTGGAATCGACTTTTACGGCCTTTTGATGTTACCATTGCGGGAAACAAGGATGACAAAAGATATGGCGGAAAATGAGCGCGTGAATACCACACCAGCAAAGATGGCGGAGGCGATGTTACAGTGCGATGGACGCATTGTCATAGTAGCGCATACGCGCCCAGACGGCGATGCGGCCGGTTCAGCCCTTGGTTTGTGCCTTGCGCTCAAGGCTTCTGGACGGAATGCGGTATGCGTCGGTCTCGAGCCTCTCGGACGTGAATTCGACTATTTGGAAGGTCTGAGGGACATAATACCAGCCAGAGACTACAAACCCGCCGAAGGCGACGTTATGGCAATAGTTGACTGCGGCGATTTTTCGCGCATACCAGAAAATCTGCGTGGATACGCAAGCGAACTTGCCGAATTTTTCATCGACCACCACAAGAGCAACTCAGGTTTCGCGAAGACGCAGCTGCTAGACCCAAGCGCAAGCTCCACCGCCGAACTGATCTACCGCATAGCAACGGCCGGCGGCATGCCAATCACATTGGGAGTAGCGGAGGCTCTGTGGACGGGCCTTATAACGGACACTGGACGTTTCGCTTATTCCAACACAACCCCTGAATCAATGCGTTGCGGCGCCGAGCTCTTAGAAAAAGGCGTGCGCACCGCGATGATAAACGACATGGTGTACGATCAGGTGGATCTCCGGCGCCTACGGTTGCTGTCTCTACTGCTCGACTCCCTCGAAGTCTCGGAAGACGGCAGGGTTTGCGTGGTCAGCCTCACCCCCATGGATTACGCGATGGCAGGAGGCGACGCAGTGGATTCAGACAATTTCGTCAATGTTGCACGTAGTGTGGCGGGGACAACGATAGCAGCTTTCCTTAGACAGGAACTTGAGACCGACCCAGTGCATCTGAGCCTGCGTACGCGCCCCCCGCACGACGCGTCGGAAATTTGCTCCGCATGGGGCGGAGGCGGGCATGAGAGAGCCGCCGGCGCCAATATCGATGGCGATCTGGAATCAGTCCGCGAAATGGTGCAGGAACGCCTCGAAGAAATCGCGGCGTCGGTTCCACTTGAAAAAGAAAGCAAAGAATAGCATTAACGTATTTTTTCTCATAAACCTTTGTATATGCCATGAAAATTCATAAGGGGAGCAAATTCATACTCATAGGCGATTCTGTCACAGACGCCGGCAGGACGAGGCCAATCGCAGAGGGTCTTTTCAACCCTCACGGGACCGGATATCCCAACATAGTGCAGGGGTTGCTGACGTCGGTGTATCCCGACTACAAGATACGCGTGGTCAACATGGGCTCCAGCGGCGATACATCGCGCGGTCTAAAAGCCCGCTGGGAGACAGACGTTTTCGCCCTCAAGCCGGACTGGGTATCCGTCATGATCGGTGTCAATGACATCTGGCGCCAGTTCGACGTGCCACAAATGCCCGAATCTCATGTATATCCCGAGGAGTACGAAGCAAATGTTGACGAAATCATCGCGTCCACGAAACCCGTTGTCAAGGGATTGGTAATAATGCCGCCTGTGTTCTGGGAGACGAACAAGAACGACCCGATGGCGGCAATGATCATGGAGTATGGCGAGATATGCCGGAAACTTTCGAAAAAGCACGACGTGATTTTTGCCGACGCGCAGGCATACGCAGACCGAATGCTAGGCCACTGCCATTCGTCGTACGTGGCGTGGGACAGGGTGCACCCCAACATTCCAGGGCATCACGTCATAGCCCATGCACTGCTGGACGCTTTGGAGTTCGACTTCAACCGGAAGTAAGAGATTCAGGGAATTCTCCGCCGATATGACGAAAAAGAAATCCAGCGTCCTTAAGTCATTGGGATGCATTGCCGCGGGCGCCGGCCTTTCCGTTGCCTTCCCCGCACATTCCGAAACTCAGGTTGCATGGCTGGCTTTCATACCTCTGCTGATCATGCTGCGTTTTTCGACGCCGCGGCAAGGTTTTGGACACGGGTTTCTTTTCGGTCTGGGGTTCTGGCTTATATCGATCTTCTGGCTAATGGAGCTGCGCAACAACAGCGGTCCCGTGCTCCTCGTGACCGTCGGTTTAGTTGGGCTAAGCATTTGGTGTTCGCTGTTCAGCGCGTTTTTCGGCATGGCGGTTGGATTCCTGTGGCGAGGTGGAGACTCTGCCACGGAGGGCTGGCGGCGGTATTGGTTTGAGACGTGGCGGCCAGTAGCAGTGGCTTCGCTTTGGTGCGGGGGAGAATATCTGCGGTCAACGCTCTTCACTGGCTTTGCATGGAATGCAGTCGGCGTTTCTCAGATCTCGTTCCTGAAAATCGCGCAGGTCGCGTCGCTCGGCGGAGTGTACGCAGTATCGTTCGTCGTGCTGCTCTGCAACGCCGCCTTCGCGAATGTGTGCGTGCGTCTCTGGCGCAATACAATGCTGCGCGAACCAAATTCAACACGCCGCCATCCAGATCTCATGCTCGCGCTGTTGGTGCTCATGGCGGCGATTGCATGGGGCAACAGTCGCATGATTACGCTGATCAACGCTCAGGTTTCGGCAGAGATTCTATCCATCGCCGCGATAGATCCGGATCTGCCATGCATATTCATGAATGAGGACGAAGAGGCTAACAAAAGAGCATACAATAATCTGTTCATGAACTCGCACAAGATGGTGTCCAAGGAGTCTGATTTAATCGTCTGGCCCGAGACCTCGCTATACTCCAGCATGCCCAATCCGTACATGGAGGAAGAAATGCTCGACTTTGCGTCATACATCGGGATCCCGATACTCGCCGGTACAACCGAGATAGCAACCAACGCCGTTGGCACTGAGATATACCGCAACTCCACATTCCTCTTTGGCACGAACTGGGCAGTGGAAGCGTCTTACAGCAAGCAGCACCTTGTCCCGTTCGGCGAGTACATCCCGTTCGACAAGACGTTCAAATTTCTGCAAAAAATCGCCCCCACGGGCGTCTCATGCACACCGGGGGAGGGACCTGTTGTCATGGAAGTCGGAGGTGTGCGCGTGAGCCCGCTGATCTGCTTCGAAGATACGGTTGCGCCTTTGTCACGCGCCGCTGTCAATGCCGGCGCCCAGATTCTGATAGTTCAGAGCAACGACGCATGGTTTTACGGCTCTTCCGAGGCTGAGCAACACAACGCTCAGGCTGTTTTCCGGGCAATAGAAAACGCCGTTCCAATAGTGCGGAGTTCCAACCGCGGTTTGACATCGGCTATCACTCCTTACGGAAGTTTTATAACGGCGGTCAAAGCCATTTATGGAGAAAACCAGATGTTCTTGCAACAGCGTATTCCGGTTTCCAAGCACACGGGCAAGACTCTTTACTCTCGGTTCGGAGATTGGATATTCGGCATACCTTGCGCCGTGTTTTTCTGCATTGCAGTCATCGCGTCGTTCAAGTGGGAGCGTGTAAAAGTAGCCGGACAAAAAGAATTCTCGAATGACATTTATGAACAATAAACTGGCTGGCATATTCAAACCAATCAGCATAGCCGCCGCACTTGTTCTCGCAGGTGCAGCGCATGCTGGCGGAGGGCACGAGCGCATGGAACTGGATTTTAGCGAACAGTGGACCGTATTCATTCGGCCAGAGCTGGAACACGTCGATTTGACATCCTACAATCAAATTCCCGATGAACTCGGTGGCGTGGGTGCCGCGGTCGCGTCATTCACAAACGGACAGTTTGCAATAATCGAGGAGCAATACCGAGAAGGCACCCCCGTCGTGCTGATGAACGAGTTCGACGCCCCTGCCGATGGAGCCATGCAGATCGGCTGCGGGGCAGACTGGTTTTTTGAATTTTTTGCGAACAGCAAATCGATATACAGCACGTTGCGCTATGGGAACGAGTCGATTGAATACTCTATCGAGAACCACATATTCGACATACCCGTAAAAAAGGGGCGCAATTTAGTCGCGGTACTCTTGCGGAGCGGCAGTCAGGGATGGAAGTTCTTCTATGGAAAACCTCCGTACCGCGATCTCGCGAGTGAGGCGCCAACGCTTGAGAATTTCGTGCGCCGGGTTCCTGAAATATATGAAACATCGATGTTCAAAAAATCAGAAGTACGCGAAAGTCTGATACGGATGCTGCAGAACGGCATAGACGTTGTCGATGCCGACACTTACGGCGAATATGCCCGCAGGTATTTGGGGAGCGAAGCCGAAAAGCTAGAGGTATCCGAGGAGGCGAAGCCATTGTTGCACTTCTACGAGGCGTCATTCGACAAAGTCCTATCCGAACTGGAAACAGAGAAAGCGCCGGATGGTGGCCTTGTGCTGTGGCACATATACAACATGGGGTACATAGTGAAGTCTGGCAATGGATGTTTTGGAATCGACATCCATCATCGCCGCGCGGAGCTTCTTGCGCCGTATCTAGATTTCCTGCTCATAACGCATGCACACGGCGACCACTACACCATGCCGCTCGTCACCAAAATGAATGAACTCGACAAACCGGTGGTCAGCAATTTCCTTCCACAAAGGAGCCAAGCAGAGCATCCCGCACAGTTCACATTCGGAGAAATCACAGTCAAAACACGTTCTGTAGACCACAATGCCTCTCTAAAAAACTATGTGCTAACCTACGAGATCATTTGCGGGAAAGACGAAGGGGCATGCGTGATATTCCACACAGGAGATGCCTCTTCCATACAGCAACTGGCACCGGACGGCTCGATTGACTTATACATAGTGCACCCGCACGTAGGCGTCGACGCAGCGAAGGCAGTCGAAGTCCTTAAGCCACAGTTGACTCTCGTTTCGCATCTTCAGGAACTCCACCATCCGCGAGGCAATGCACGTTGGGACTATGTTTACGCCGCCCATGAAACCCTGCGCATAAGGGGCAGAGGCGCCAACGCCGTCTTCCCGTTATGGGGCGAGAAAATCGTCTGGAAACGGAAAGTCATTGCGGGAAACACTGATTCCCCACAATGACTTTTACTCCCAACGAGCTGCAGCTTGTATAGGGGTTAGCCTCTGCCGGCCATTAGGTTCTCGGGCGCGATCGCGCTGATTTCAAGACCCTTCATGGCCGCTCCTAGACCGCTACTGAGCTTGGCGAGTTCCTTCGGGTTCTTATAGGCAGCAGTTGCCTTGACTATCGCGCTCGCCATCTTGGCGGGATCGGAGGATTTGAATATGCCGGAGCCGACGAAGATGCCATCGCAGCCAAGCAGCATCATCAGAGCAGCATCGGCCGGAGTCGCAACGCCGCCAGCGGCAAAGTTCACAACAGGCAGACGCCCTTCGGCGGCCACTTGCTTTACAAGCTCGTAAGGGGCGCGGTTCTCCTTCGCAAAGGTCATCAGCTCCTCGTCCGGAAGGTTCTGCAAAAGACGGATCGATGACATCACAGACCGCATGTGGCGGACGGCTTCCACTATGTTGCCGGTTCCAGCCTCGCCCTTGGTCCGTATCATGGCGGCTCCCTCGCCTATTCTACGCAGAGCCTCTCCGATATTGCGCGCACCGCACACGAACGGAGTTGAGAAAGCATGTTTGTTAAGGTGGAATTCTTCATCCGCCGGAGTGAGCACCTCGCTCTCGTCGATGCAATCTATTTTGAGAGCTTCGAGAATCATGGCCTCGCCGATGTGGCCGATGCGAGCTTTTGCCATAACAGGTATCGACACTGCGTTCTGAATCTCGACGATCATTTTAGGATCGCTCATGCGGGCGACTCCGCCATCATGGCGAATATCTGCCGGGACACGCTCAAGCGCCATAACCGCCACCGCCCCTGCCGCTTCGGCTATGCTAGCCTGCTCGGGATTTGTCACGTCCATGATCACGCCACCCTTGAGTTTCCGCGCAAAATCGCGCTTCTGCTCTATGATGTCTTCGGGCTTCACCGTCTTTTTATTTTTGTTCGTCATAGTAAATATCTCCATTATCAATAACACCCTTGAGTGTTCAAATCACCTAAGACCCAGCTCTCCCTCGAGAGCCCGGTCTTAATAAAAACCCCAGCCCTGAGCATCAAGCTATTTCGCTCAATTCAGGGTGTTCATTATAACACATGCCGAGACGCGTGCAACAGTCATTTTTTTGACGTACCGCGCGTGCGCGGAACAATGGTGTGCGCACCCCCGGCGCTCCCAGTGTTTCAGACTTTCAGCAACCCCAAACGCAAGAAAACAGACTAGTTTTCGATGACAAACACGTGTATGTCGAAGAACTTATCCGGCAGTGCGCGTATGAACGGATCAACCTTACCGTATACCAGAGCTGTTGGAGCGAAGACAAATACGGATGGCGATCTTTCTGGCGACTTCTTCTCCAGAAGTTCTGGCAGGGTTTCGGGTGTCACGCCGGCAATCTCCTCAACTTTTAGTTCCGGCTTGAGTTGACCTCCCTCGCCCCATATCTCTTCGATGACCACCAGCGTGGCAGAGCCATCGCTTGCAAAACGCAGTTCACACGGCTGCGTATATCTGTTTTCCCTTTCGCGCCATTGCTCGTTAGGAATGAAGGCTTTATAGTACGGCTGGCCCTTGGCTGGAGGGGCGATGCATATTCCGCCCTCAACATCGAGAAGCGACAGAAGCCGACACGTTTCGGCAATTTGGCCAATCGGCATATCGCCGCCCCATGACAACTCGGCGTGAATGTCTCGTCCTGCCTCAGAGTCAGCGCGCAACGCATTGAGCGCGTCCGCCAAGGGGGCATGAGACGCGCCATCTATTGAAACCTCATTCGTCGAGAACGAAAGCGCCACGTCGCGCACGCGCGGCGGCGCACCGGCAGGACGGCTCTCGGGATAGAGCACCACGTCTGCCCATGCATCCTGAATTTTCACGACATTGGTGGATATTGTATAGCGTTCGTACACTTCCGACTGCGGAGCTCTGCGCGGAACGTCTAAAACTGTTATCGGTTCGTTGTATGTAGATATTATCGAGCCAGGCCCCGCCGAATCGCCGATAAACGCGCCGTTGTCGTCCCGAAGGTCGCCCACGTACACGAACCCCTTGTTGGTTAGCGGCTCACCTGTGTCGGTAAAGCGCACCATTGAATCCAGGGCGACGGGCTCGCCGCCATCGATTGAAGCGGTTGCCATCACGCGCTCGCCTTTCGGCCAGAAGCGCATCTTTTTGTAATCGACTCCTGTTCCGCGCGGCACACCTATGAACTCCACCGCTTTGCAGATATCATCTGCAGTCGACATTGCCACTAGCAACGCCTCGTACCCATGTCCGCTATTTGCGGTTATCAAGTAAAATTCAGCAATATCGTTGGGGCCGACCCCTGTTGTGTACGCATCAAGTTCAATGCGGCGAGCCGCCTTGTCTGCGAGCAATCCAAAAGCAACGAAATAATCTGGGTTGTCGCCGTATGTTTTTTTCCGTTCCATAAACTTTTCGTAGCTCTTTAGAATATTGGCTTTGCGCTCACGAGTCATACTGGTCGACTGTGTGTTGGGATCTTCACGCGCCGAAGGCAGTTCTTCATCCGGAATATCTGCCAGTTTAGCCACCTCAGCCATAAGGCCGGTTACGAAAGCGTCTTGTTGGTCTTGGCCGGTCACCTCAAGAACTTTTTCTTCATTCTCCGAAGGTTCGGCCTCGATGTATTGACCCTCCGCGACTGGTTCGAGCGTTGTCACCGGCATTTCTGCGTTGTCCTTGCCCTCCTTTACCTGAGTCATGGGAACAGTTTGATCCTCCCGGGAGCACCCCACTACCAGCGCAACAGCTATAATTGCGGACGCATTTAACATAAACACTTTTTTCATAACATCCTCCTTTTGACTGAGGTCATTATGCGACTTAACAACGCATCAGGTCAAGAGGGGTTTGTTTTTTATTTTTTCCCGGAAATTCAAAATTCGAAATTCGAAAGGCAAATCCCTGATTGACTCCAGCTCGGGTTTTTGGTATTCTGCCCGGGTTTTTGAGTGCGAAAGCACGTTTTCGTATATCTACAGGTGTTAAAATGAGTCAGCATACAAGTCTAAAAGGTTCCAGCAAAATACAGATGCGTCGCAACGTCATGAAGCGCTACGAACGCATCGAGCTGATGCTAAAGCGCGGCCAAATAAAGAAGGACAGCGTTCCCGCATACGGTCTCCCCAAGACAAAGCCCGAAGAGTAGAGGCGGCTTTTCCGCGTCTGCATAAACAAGCACCACGGATCCGCCTCGCGCCACTCCGCATGGTGCTTGTCGCGTTTACAGATATCATCAGCAAATCAACGCCATGAAAAAAACGCCGATCTTTGCAATCTTCGCAACAGCCCTAGCCCTGGTTCATTCCGACGCGGCCGATGTAGAACAGCGCGTAGCCGTAAAGGGTACGAGGATCAATCTTCGTGCCGCGGCAGACCCCGTTGCCGAGGTCGTCGGACAAGTGTCCGAACCCGACACGCTTATCCTGCAGGGCAGCTTGGAAGCCCCATGGGTCAAGGTGACTCCGCCGGACAACATCGACCTGTGGATATTCGCGAGCCTCGTGGACGACCACGGCAAGATAAACGTGAAAAAGGCTCTTGTGCGTTCAGGCGCCGGCCTGAACTACAACACCGTAGGTGAACTCGATCTGGGTGCTCCCGTCACAATCCGCGGCAAAGTAGGCGACTGGCTCAAAATCGCCCCGTTTCCCACGGCCGCCGTCTGGATTACCAACTCTTACGTGGAACTTGTAGCACCTCAACCCGCACAACTGCCCGTACCCGTGGAGCCGACACCGACCGCACCCCTGCCGGAAACCGCCGAAGTCCCGCAGAACACGATGACTTCCGCAGTGCAACCGACGCAGACGGAACCCGCCCAGCCCGAAGTCGCTGTAGTGTCGCACGACACGACAGCTCCGGTCGCACCACCCGCTCAGGCAGAACCGGCTGCACCCGAACCTATCTCTGAAAGAGAGCAAGGCGCCCATTACAATCCGGACGACACCATAGGCCCCGCGAAAGTCCCCGCCTCTAAACTTCGCGCCGGCGTGTCGCAAGCCGGCTCAGGATCCTATGCCGGTATGCTTGCCCTCTCGCCGGTCGGCGTGCATCCCACGCCGTTTCGTCTTGTGCTTTTCGATGACGACAACAACCCGTCCACGGTCTGCTACGTGCTCGGCAACAGGAAGCAGCTCGACTCCCTCAAAGGACAGAACTTCACGATCGAAGGCGCCGTTTATTGGTTTGAGGGCACGGATCTGCCCACCATTTTCGCGCAGAATATATTGCGCCACCGTGGCAGATGACAATAATTCTGGCCAAATCAGCCGGCTTTTGCTGGGGTGTGCGACGCGCCGTCGAAACCGCCCGCAAAACCGCCAATGCCGATGGCTCGGGCGTTTTCACCGACGGCCCGCTGATACACAACGCCCACATGATGGAGCTCCTGGAGGAAGGCGGCGTGAGGCAGTGTGCCGATCCTGCCACGCTTCCGCCCGACTCCACGCTCATAATACGGGCGCACGGGATTCCGCCTGAAAGACATGCAGAACTGGCCAGCCTGCCCATAAAACTTGTAGACGCCACATGCCCCGATGTTGCGCGCATACAGCGAATCGTGCGTAAACACGCGGAGGCCGGCAAGACCGTCATAATATTGGGAGACCACGGCCACGCCGAGGTGGTCGGCCTACTTGGCTTCGCCAGCTCCCGTGGCAGAGTTGTAACTTCGCCACAGGACGTCGAAACGCTCCCAAAAGACCTCGGCGAAGTATGCCTCGTTTCGCAATCCACTCAATCCGAGAAGCTTTTCGAAGACACCTCCGCCGCTGTGATCAGACGTTATCCCGGTGCAACGATTGTGAACACGATCTGCAACGCCACGCGCTGCCGGCAGCGGGAACTCGAGTCGCTTGCGGCCAAGTGCGAGATGTTTGTGGTGGTCGGCTCCTCGGCCAGCGCCAACACCCAGCGCCTGGCGCAGATCGCCTCCAGTCTGCGGCCCACTGTCATAGTCGATTCGGCAAATGAACTAAACCGCGAAAACTTCGCGGGCGTCTCGACCGTGGCAGTCACCGCAGGAGCCTCAACACCGGATTTCATAATCGAACAGGTAACAGAACGTCTGGCGGATTTTTAGCGCAAACATGAAAATTTTCACGACAAAAAAAGAGGTTTCCGCCCTCGCCGATTCATGGCATGCGGAGGGACTGCGCACAGCTATCGTCCCGACGATGGGCTTCTTGCACCAAGGGCACCTCTCGCTCATACGCATTGCCCGCGCAAATGCCGACAAGGTGATCGTCTCAATCTTCGTTAACCCGACTCAATTCGCGCCGAACGAGGATTTCGCTGCTTATCCGAGGAACGAAAAGGCTGACCTTGACCTTTGCGCTTCTGAAGGCGCTGATCTCGTCTTCCTCCCGACCCCGGATCAAATGTACGCCTCAGACGCAAGCGTCGGCTTCACCGAATCAACGCTCTCAAAAGTAATGTGCGGCAAATCCCGTCCAACGCATTTCCAAGGCGTTTTGCTGGTGGTGAACAAACTCTTCAACATCACACGTGCTGACATCGGAGTGTTCGGCATGAAGGACGCGCAGCAGCTCGCGGTGATACGCCGCATGGTGCGCGATCTCGACATGGCCATAAAAATAGTACCTGCCCCGATCGTCCGGGAAGCCGACGGTCTCGCCATGAGCTCACGAAATGTGTATCTCTCCCCCGCCGACCGCCGCAACGCCCTGTGCCTGCGCCGCGCCCTCGATCTGGCCGAAGCCGCGTGGCAGAGTGGGGACACTGCCACGGCGCCGCTGCTGGAGACGATGCGCAATTTAATCGAAAAGACCCCCGGAGCGGAGCTCGACTACATAGCTGTCGTCGATGCAGACACCCTTAATGAAGTAGATGTTCTGCGCCACAACACACTCGTGGCGCTCGCCGTAAAAATCGGCAAAACCCGTTTGATTGACAACACACTACTGAGGTAAGCAATGGTAAAAGACAAACTTTCAGCGCATCAACTATACGAATCGCTCAATCCCCGCTTAAAGGCCGCTTTCGAATGGCTGACTAAACATGCAGCCGGCGACATCCCAGACGGGCGTTACGAGCTCGATGGCGACAAACTTGTGGCGCTACCTCAGAGATACGACACGCATCCATTCAATGCCAAACTCTTCGAAACGCACAAGAAATACATCGACATTCAGTATATCATCTCCGGTTCGGAGAAGATATACATTGGCGATCCCGCAGGCATGGACGTGGCGGTTGAGTTCAGCGAAGCTAAAGACATAGCCTTCCATGACGGACGCGGCTCGGCTGTGGACATGGCTGCCGGCGACTTCATGATTATATGGCCGCATGAGGCGCACTGCCCAGGCTGCGACCCCGTTTCGGAAGCCGTCGCAGTGCGGAAGATAATAATGAAGGTTGCTGTATAGCGATCGACCAGAGGCAATACGGGTAAGCATACCAACATCTCACCGCGCCGCCGCCGCAGGCGCAACATGTTCTTATTTATTGCACAATGTGTCGATGATTGTGTATAATAAGTGGTCAAGACGTGAGTT
>CAYOPG010000047.1:0-17235 GCA_964405775.1 uncultured Lentisphaerales bacterium | reverse complement strand
GATTCGCTCCGAAACGAAAAAACCTCTTGAATTTGTCCGGTGTTTATAGTAGTCTGAGGTCTCTTTCGAAGGAGTATTCAGAATGTCAAGAGTTTGTAAAATATGCGGCAAGGGTCCGCAAGCGGGTAATAGAATCATTCGCCGTGGTTTGGCGAAATACAAGGGCGGCATCGGTTTGCACACGACAGCCGTCACCAGGCGTCGTTTCCTTCCGAATCTGCACAAGGTTCATGCGGTCGTGGATGGATCCCCCTGCCGTGTTTCAGTATGTGCAGCCTGCATTAAGCAGGGACGCGTCAAGAAGGCCTAACGGTTGCCTTAGCCGCGGCGCTGTTGCGCCGGAATAGGGTTGGTTTTCGATAGGACTAAAGGAGGCATAGTTATGAGCGAAGAGGAAGCAAAATATACAGACAAAGAACTTGAAGCCGCTATCGAAGAAGAAGATTACGAGGAAGCATCCGCCCCCACAAGCGTAGAGCTTGATGAGGACGAGGTGCCTCCTACGGATATCACGTTTGAGTGCCCGACTTGCGGCAAGAGTCTCTCAATCGATCCTCGCGGCGCAGGTTTGACTATAACTTGCACTCAGTGCGGCAACCCCGTTTCTGTGCCTATCCCCGAGGGGATGGAGATAGACGATTTCGACGCCACGCCGGAGGAGCTTTCGATGCAGCTTGTACGCACGCGCCAAAATCTGTCGCGCGCCCAGTCTCTTTTGGCTGCAACGAATTCTGAGTTGCAGGAGTTGCGTGAGTTTAAGGATGTGGCGGAAAGCGCACAGATTGACCGCCGCACAAAGCTCGATCAAGTGAAGTCTAAGTTTTCCGATGTGATACGTCTCAATGCGGAGATGGGCGAGATTCTTAAGGATATCGCCGAAAGACTTTTCGATTCCGCCGAGTAGCGCTGATGCGCATTCTCTCGGACGCGTTTCGCTTGCTGAAAAAGACGGTCAAGCTTAACACGCTCCTCACCGACAGGGAGCAGAGAGCCGTAGCCGTCATACTGCTCGCGTTCGCACTAGGGCTGATTGTGAAGTACTGCTTCTAAACGCGGCATCAAACTTCTCTGCGTGCGATAGAGGCGCGCTCGATGAACTCGGGGTCTATAATCTGCTCCCATCGTTCACGCTTGGTTTGCGGGCGCAAGTCGTTTGAAGGACGCATTTCAGATTCTTCAATAACGTGTCTGGCGGCTTTTTCTCCCATTTCAAAGAAGGGCTGTTTAACGCTGGCGAGTTCCGGAAGGAAAAAACGGCATAAAAAGCTGTCATCCATGCCGATTGCGGAGATATCCTTGGGAACACGGAGTCCGTTTCGCATCAACTCTCTTAGCACAAGTAACAGCGAGGCGTCCGAGTGGCCAACCAATGCAGTCGGCCTGTCATCAGGATGCGTGGCTGTTATTATGGAGGCGATGGTTTCCGCAGTCTCGTGTTCGCCGGAGGCCGTCCGCGTCACGTCCGGCGTACCGGCAGCCCCCGTGTCGAAAACCATTGCAGGGTTGACGGCGATGCCCGTCGCAGCACACCCTTCCAGGAACCCATGCAGGCGTATCGAGGCGTCTTCGGGCGCTATGTCGCCAAGCGGGCCGATGTATCCGATTTTTCTGTGGTTCAATTTAGCCAACTCCGCAACGGCCATTGCCGAGGCCGCTTTGTTGTTGAAATTGATTCGGTCGATTTGCGCAGCTCCGAAATAGTTGATTGCGACTACGTTTTTATCTGAATCTGCAAGCTGTCCCACCCATTCAGAATCGCCATCGGCGTGGAGCACGATCAAACCGTCGACTCTGCGCTCGTTCAGTTTGTTGGCACATTCGCTGGCGGGGGTTCCATCGCCAAGTGAAATCAGAAGCAGGTCATAAGACAATTCGCGGCAGGCGCGCTCCACTCCATCCAGAATGGCGGTTTCTCGGTTCAAGCTGCCGTTGCGGTTGTACGTAGCCGGGATGTATATGCCGATTGTGAATGACCGCTGCATTTTGAGGGCGCGGCTAGCGTAGTGCGGCGTGTAGCCTAGCTCCGCTGCGGCGCGCAGTACTTTCTGGCGGAGGTATTCTCCGCAGGTTATGTTGCCGGAAGCGTTGTTAACCACGTGCGAAACGACTGCAATCGAGCAGCCGGCCACCTCGGCAACGTCCTTAAGTCGTGCTCGTTTCATTTTATATGAGCCCTCTCCTCCAGCTCCATCCAGCGTTCCAAAAGACACTCCAGATCCATTTGCGCCGCCTGCAGACGCTCGGTTGAGGACTTAGCGGCTGCGGGATCCTCTACGAATATAGTTCCCTGGGACAGAGTTTGGTTTATATCAGACACTTCCTTCTCAAGAGCCTTGATTTTTTCTGGAAGGGCGGCATGTTCCCGCTTTTCCATGTATCCAAGGCGAGCCGGTCCTGTTTGTATTTGAGTGGATACTGGTTGTGTCGTTTTTTCTTTTTTGAGCGGCGCTTGCTCCTGTTGAGCGTATGCGCGTTGGCGAGCCCAGTCGGCATAACCGCCGGGGGAGAAGCCGACGGAGCCGTCGCCTTCGAGGACAAATGAGGAGGTCACCACATTGTCGATGAATTGGCGGTCGTGACTGACAAGTATCAGTGTGCCTTTGTATTCGAGAAGCTGCTCCTCGAGTAGCTCCAGCGTTTCAATGTCGAGATCGTTCGTGGGTTCGTCCATCACCAGCAGGTTGCCCGGATCGAGAAAAAGTTTTGCAAGTAGCAACCTCGCGCGCTCCCCGCCCGAGATCGCGCTGACGGGAGTGCGAGCGCGGTCCGGCGTAAACAGGAAGTCCTGGAGATAACCGTAAACGTGTTTACGCGTTCCGTTTACGACTAGTTCCTCCTTGCCTTCAGCGAGGTTGGCTAATACGGACTCGTCAGGGCGAAGAGTTTTGTCGATCTGGTCAAAAACTGATATTCGGACGCGCGATCCAATCTCCACGGAGCCTTTGTCAGGTTTCAAATAGCCTGTGAGCAGACGAAGCAGCGTTGTTTTGCCAGTGCCGTTGCGCCCTAGAATGCCGATCCGTTCCCCACGCATGATGAGCGCGGAGAAGTCTTTTATCACGGGCTTCTCGGCGGCGGGGTAAGTGAAGCTTGCATTTTTTATTTCGACAACTTTTCTCCCGGAAGCTTCAGGAGACGCTATCTGGAGTCTGCTAGTTCCCATTTCGGCCCGACGCCGGCTGAATTCCCCGCGCAACTCTTCGAGAGCCACCACGCGGCCTTCATTTCTTGTTCTGCGCGCCCTCACGCCGCGGCGAATCCACTCCTCTTCGACGGCCAGTTTCTTGCCTTTGCGCTCCCAGTAGACAGCCTCTTCATCTAGCAGGGCCGCTTTACGTTTTAGGAATGTGGGATAGTCGCAATCCCAACCAGCTAGACGACCGCGGTCTAAATCCAAAACTCGTTTTGCCGTGCGGAGGAGGAAGGCGCGGTCGTGGGTTACGAAAAGGCATGTGCAGTTGGCGCGTTGGAGGAACGATTCTAGCCATTCTATAGATTCAATGTCGAGGTGGTTCGTTGGCTCGTCTAAAAGTAATATGTCGGGTTCAGACGCTATGGCGGCGGCAAGTCTTACGCGGCGCCGCATCCCGCCGGAAAGTGAATTGAATTGCACAGACGGGTCAATGCCCAACTGCGAAAGATAGCGTGCGGCGGTAGGGCGGACGTTGCCGTGATCGTCTCCGGCTTCGCGGTTTACGATATCCGCCACGGTTCCGGGAACATCCGACGGAACATCCTGCGAAAGATATGCGGTTCGTAAGCCGGAACTGCGGATTATTTCGCCAGAGTCTGGCGTGACTATTCCTGCGATGATCTTAAGCAAGGTGGATTTCCCCTCGCCGTTGCGCCCCGTCACGCACGAACGTTCGCCGGCTTCGATGTTTACGCTGACCGAATCCAAAACGGGTGATCCACCAAAACTAACGGAAACTTCATGCAGTGTTATCAATGACATGCTGTTGAATATACCATAAAACGCAACTCTCGTGCTACAGGCAACGGCGGGTTGCCGGAAGACGCGTGTGGGTAAATGTGCTTATAAAATCCTTCTATGCGCCTGCCCGCACAGTCACTCAAAGCGTGACAGAACAATGCTCGCTTTCATTAGCCCAAGCGCCAAGTCAATTGGTTCCGCGCTTGATGCGTTGTAATTCTTCCGCGGCTAAAGTGGCGATCGATTCCGCCTGCCCACGTTTAATCGGTGGAGTCCTATATATTATGATCGAGCTTCTGGCGGCGTAGGATTTTTCTTTGGCGTACTCCGATTCCACCGGTAGATAACACAAGGTGCAGTCAGCGCAGCCGAGCCCGAGCACTACCTCTCCCGGCGCGGCTCTGCGTATGATGTCTCCCATTGCGGTGAAACACTCGAATGGCAGCGCCACGAGAGCTACGCCACCTATGGAGATTATCCGCATCGTGAATTCTTGCGACGGCTGAAGCGATTTTTCCAGCCTTTCGAACATCAGGCGCTCCCAGGCGTCGATAACCCGCATGTGCGCGCTCCCGACTTGGACCCCTCGCCTGAAGCCATCGGCAATTTCTCCAATTGTGTTCCGGTCAAGGTCGTCGAAAAGAACTTCGCCGGTTGCTCCGTGCGCCGCCGGCACTCCGATAGGACCGCTCGCTCGAAGTCCTCGCAAAAAGGCATCAGCAATCCGCTCCCCATATTCCGTAATCGTTTCTTCGGTTCCCTTGCCCCATGCGCCTTTGTTGCAGGCGGGATCAGTGTCGCCGCAAAACCCAGTTCCGAACAAAGGAAGATACCCTGCCCGGGAAAGAGCTTCTCTGACACGCCCGGGGTAGTCGGCTGAAACCGAATCCTTCGGACCAAGCGTTACCGGATGGCATCCGTAGCTGAGCAATGCAATCGAAAGGGATTCCTCGCGTTCAATTATAAAGCCCCGTACATGGGTGTCGATAGAACCGTTCGGATCGGTGCGGTTAAAAGCGACAGGCGGCTCGACCGTAGTCTCGCATGTCGCAATGCTTAGAGCCGGGGCTTCATCGGCAACCGCAGCGGCAATTGCATCTACAATGCGGTGTGCGACAAACGAAGCATATTCCGGGTTTTCAATTCCGCACCCTTCCAGGTTCCCAGTCAATGGCGACGTGTGGCTGTGCGTTGCCAAGAGAACAAGCGAATCCCCGGCAATCGCAAACTCCCGCAAAGCACGATCCCTAACATATTCCGCAACGCCATCCCCGATCTGCAATTGGTCGCAACTGACGATCGCGATTCTGCCTGACGACGCGCTTGAGAACGTCACAACGACTGCCTGCAGGCGGTCGAGGACGCTCGTCGCCACCCGCGCCTTGTCGTATCCGTACCCGGCAAGTTCGACTGCGTTAAGCCATGGCGTGATGTCTGACACTCCATACCCAGCCGTGACGACCATTTCGCCGTTAATTTTCATTCCAGAAGCAGTACGTCGCTCTCGACCATTTCGCCGATATCGACGACAAGGGTATCGCCTTTCTTTACGACCTCAAGCTTCTTGCGCTGACCAATTGAGTACGCGCCATTGAAGGCTCCCGCATCCGGGATTGTTACCGTGACGTTGTCGAACTCAATGGCCTTGCGGCCGATGAACCCCCAGTTCATGAGCAACACGGCTTCGCGTTCTGATTCTTTGTTTATAACTTTGACGCCCTCTATGAGCGGCTCTGATGCGTCCACTACGGGGCGGACACCGGCGTCAGCGGCAGCGGTGGCGATCAAGGCGCGCTTTTCTGCGGAAAAGTCCACCACGGGGTTATACTCTTCCTTCATGACCTCTGTTGCATATTCAACGCCTGAATACCAGCCTGCTCTATGCCTTCTCTCGCCTTGATGCGCTGCGCGTACTCACGCAGAGCATGGAACCATGTGCGACATTTTTCGCCCATGTAAAGGTCGATCTTTAGTTCCTTGGTTTCGCCCTCGCGGTTGGACCAAACGAATTCCTGGCTCAGATGCTGATCTCCCCCCACCATGGCCTTGCGGCTG
Source organism: uncultured Lentisphaerales bacterium (assembly GCA_964405775.1). Lineage (GTDB taxonomy): Bacteria > Verrucomicrobiota > Kiritimatiellia > RFP12 > UBA3636 > JAAZFF01. The sequence continues at coordinate 11,246 of CAYOPG010000047.1, read as the reverse complement.
CTGATGTGTGGCAATTTGCGACTTATTTCAACCTCGCCAGTTGGCGACACCACGCCAAACGCGCATAGGAAGCCTCCACTTTCATCGGCAAGCGCCATGAAAGGATGCCCGGCGTTGGGCGCGGACACGCGGAAGGCGGCAGCGCGTATGTCGAGCGCCTTCGAGGCACCCACGTAGTGGCGGCCGCAGTCGGGTATTAGGACGTGAGCGTAGTTAAGCAATGGAAGCGTGACAGTCACCTTGATCTTTTCGGCGCTAAACGCTGACCCGCCAGCGCTTTTTACCTTGACCGTGTGAAAAGGCCCGTCCTTTTCTGTCGACGTCAAGTACAACGAGCCTGAGGATGCGCCTGGCGCAGATGCGTCATGCCACTTTCCAGCTACGTTGACAGCGACTGAAATTCCCATTGTTGTGTTCATATCTATTTTAATGTTCTGATTGTTTGAATCTGCTACGTGTCACTGGACTCCATTCGGTACACAGTCTCCTTTAATGCAACCATTCTACACAAGACATGGCCTCATTGACTTCCTGCTTTTTAGCTAAAAATGTACCGGAAATTAAGATTTTTCGGCCTATTTCACCAGAAAAACAAGCATAAAACACCGGTACAAGTTTCTGCGCCGAAATCGATTTCCCGGTTGTTAAGCGAAATCTTCGTGTTTCGAATCGCGCCCCATAAGCATCGTCACAGCGTCGCGCGGGGTCATCCTGCCGTCCAGCACTTGTTGTACGGTCTCGCAGATGGGCATTTCTATGTTCTTGGTTTTTGCAAGATCCACGACGAGGGGGCAGTTCCATACGCCTTCGGCGGCTTGTTTCATGTCTGCCGTTATGGCCGTAAGGGTTTCTCCCTTGCCAAGTCGTTCGCCAACGCCCCTATTGCGGCTGTGGCGGCTCGTGCAAGTAACCACGAGATCTCCGATACCGCTCAGACCCGCGAACGTCTCGGGCTTGCCGCCCAGAGCCGTTCCGAGGCGCGCCATCTCCGCGAGGCCGCGCGTTATGAGCGCGGCGCGCGAGTTGTCGCCAAAGCCCATGCCGTCGCTCATCCCTACTGCTAACGCGATCACGTTCTTAACAGCGCCTCCGAGCTCGACCCCCACGGTGTCGTCTGAAGTGTATATGCGGAAAAACGGACCCGATACGATCTGCTGAATTCGTTTTGCCTGTTCGATGTCGTTTGAAGCGACCACCACTGCAGTCGGCACATTGCGCGCGACTTCCTCGGCGTGGGAAGGTCCCGAAAGCGCGGCGACGTTTTTGACACCCAACACCTTCGCCGCGGTCGCGGTGAGCTGTGCGCCGGTCTCCTTGCAGAAGCCCTTTGCCACGCTGACAACGTCGGCTTTGGGTGGTATAAGCCCCGCAAACTTTTCACAGACGTTCTTGAAAAAATGGGAGGGAGTCGCGAGAACAACCAACTCGGCGCCGTCTGCAGCATGCGCAACGCAAGAGGTCCATTCCTGTTCCGGCGGCATTTTTACTCCTGCCAGGTAGCGCGAATTCTCACCTGTGCGGCGGATTTCCTCCAGATAGTCCTCGAAAGGCCCCCACATTGTGACTTTGTAGCCATTGGAAAGCATGAGCAATCCCAGCGCGGTGCCCCAGCCTCCATCGCCCACAATGCACACTTTTCGTTTGACTTCCATGAGAATTTCCCGTGTTTAATTGTTTTTTGAAACGGCGTTGTTCTTTTTCCGTTTCGAAAAATCAAAGCGGTTTTCGTTGCCGTTAATGAGTCTTGCAATGTTTTTGCGGTGCTTCAATATCACGAGCACAGCTAGTAGCGACACGACCGCCGGCACCACGTTTGCCGGTTCGTATGAATTGTCGAGCAACCACACGGCTATACCCACCACTGCCGCGGCAATGATAGAGCCAACCGATACATAGTGGGTTGCAAAGAACACAGCAATCCAGACCGCCAGCCCAAGAATGGCCGAGTGCGGTGCCACGCCAATTGTCACGCCCAGACCTGTTGCCACGCCTTTGCCGCCTTTGAAATTGAGAAACAGCGGGAAAGAGTGTCCGATTAGCACCAGCGCACCGCATGCAATAACCATGTACAAAGGTGCGGTGCCTTCGAATCCCAGCATGAACCAGACAGATTGCGGTATTACACTTGTTGCGGCGACACCCTTGAATACATCCAGCACGAACGTTGCAATTCCGAGCTTCTTGCCCAAGGTTCGGTAAACATTCGTGGCTCCGATATTGCCGCTTCCTACGGTTCTGATGTCCACACCTCGCGAAATTCCTGCGAGGTACCCGAATGGTATGGAACCGAGTAGATATGCGGAAATTGCGGCGATTATGTAAGCAAATGTAGTCATATATTTGGCCTCAATCGTAACATATAACTGTGGCGCATCAAACTGTTATTATTTCTGTTTGGGATGGCGGACAGAATTCAGAACCGCTTGATTCCAAATGTTCTGTTGACATATATCGCCATTTTTAATAGACTTTGCGACCTCAAGTAGTAAAAGGCGGGCGTAATTCAATGGCAGAATGGAAGCTTCCCAAGCTTCATACGTGGGTTCGATTCCCATCGCCCGCTCCATTAATATTAGTGCACGGCAAGGCGGGGGACATACCCGGGGGAGGTTGCGTTATGGAAGAGAAGATCAGGGAAAAAGTTAATGCAATGCGCAAGATGCTTCAGGCTGACGGCGGGGATTGCGAGATCGTAGAGATCGCAGGTAAGACCGTCATGTTGCGCCTTCGCGGTGCATGTGGCTCGTGTCCGCACGCGATGGCTACCCTCAAAGGCTACATTGAAGAGACGCTCAAGAGAGAGGTCGACGAGGGCATTGTAGTCGAGCGTGTCTAGTCGCGCACGCCGCGGCAACTCGATTGCGGCGAATTCTGTTTTGAATTGTAATCGGACCGCGTGCATTGTTGCACCGGTCCTTTTTATTGAAGGGCGAAATGAATAAAATCCTAGGAAAAGAACAGCTGTCAGATGAAGTCTGGCGCATGGATATTGAGGTTCCGCACATAGCGCGCGAACGCAAAGCGGGGCAGTTCCTTATTTTGCAGGTCGATGTCGATTTTGGCGAGAGGATCCCGCTGACAATCGCGGATGCAAATCCCGAGTCAGGGGCGATAACCATCGTATTCCAGACCGTTGGAGCCACAACACACAAGTTGGCGCAACTAAACGTCGGCGACAGCGTAGCAAGCGTTCTTGGCCCTCTGGGACGTCCGACGAAAATAGACAAGGTTGGTCGCGTCGTATGCGTCGGCGGCGGCATTGGCGTCGCTCCGCTTTACCCGATTGTGCAGGCGCAGAAGGCCGCAGGCAACCACGTCACTGTGGTTTTGGGAGCAAGAAACAAGAGTCTGATAATATTCGAAAAGGAAATGCGCGCGGTTGCGGATGAGGTGATCGTATGCACAGACGACGGCTCATATGGCAGGAAGTGCGTCGTTACAGTGCCTCTCAAGGAGCTTTGCGAATCGCCGACTCCTCCTGACGAAGTGGTGGCGATAGGTCCGCCCATCATGATGAAGTTCTGCGCCGAGACGACCCGGCCGTACGGAATACACACGGTCGTTTCGCTAAACACGATAATGGTGGATGGCACTGGCATGTGCGGCGGATGCCGCGTGACGGTCGGCGACGAGATCAAATTCGTTTGCGTCGACGGACCGGAGTTCGACGGGCACAAGGTTGACTTCGACAATATGATGAAGCGCATGAGGGCATACAAGGGCTCTGAGACTCGGGCGCATGATTCTTTCCACAAGGGTCATGAATGCAATTTGGATGTGGCGGCGCGTGAACTGGAGAAGAAGCAATGATCGGTAAAGATAAGCTTGATGCAGAGGCGCGCGAGCAGATCGAAAGCCTAAAGGCGCAGGGCGAATTGAAGGCAAAAGACAGGGCGAAGATTCCGCAGCAGCCCATGCCCGCCCAATCGCCCGAAGAGCGCATAAAGAACAACAGCGAAGTGGCTGCCGGATATACCGAGGCCATGGCGCGCGTTGAGGCAATGCGTTGCCTGCAGTGCGTCAACAAGCCATGCGTAAAAGGATGCCCCGTTTCCATTGACATCCCCGCATTCATCAAGGCAATAAGCGAAGGGCGCGATGGCGACGCAATAAGAATAATCAAAAAGACGAGCCTGCTACCAAGCGTCTGTGGCAGAGTCTGCCCTCAGGAGACGCAGTGCATGGAGCTGTGCACTCTCGGCAAAATTCTCAAGGACGTTGAAAAGGGCGTAGCCATAGGTCGGCTCGAACGTTACGTTGCTGATCTCGAGCGTGAGACGGGCAAGGCTTTGCCTCCGCAGACAGCGCCGGATACAGGAAAGAAAGTCGCGGTCGTCGGCAGCGGACCTGCAGGTGTGACATTCGCAGTTGACGTTCGTCGTGCGGGGCATTCCGTTACTTTGTTCGAGGCACTCCACAAACCTGGCGGCGTGTTGATGTACGGTATCCCGGAATTCCGTCTCCCCAAGGCAATAGTGGAGCAAGAGGTGGACAACCTTCGTAAAATGGGGGTCGAAATCGTCACTAACTTCGTCATCGGGCGTTCGCGTCCGCTTAGAAGCCTCATCGAAGAGGATGGGTATTCTGCTGTGTTCATCGGCTCCGGTGCCGGCTTGCCTAAATTCATGGGTATCCCTGGCGAAAATCTAGTCGGAGTGTTTTCAGCGAACGAGTACCTGACGCGCGCTAACCTGATGAAAGCTTACGACACCAATCATTCGGACACGCCGATTTCACACGGGAAGCGCGTCGCAGTGCTTGGCGGTGGCAACGTGGCGATGGATGCTGCGCGCACTGCGTTACGGCTCGGAGCTGAAAAGGTTTATCTGGTTTACAGACGCACCGAGAAAGAGATGCCCGCGCGTATCGAGGAAGTCGCGCACGCAAAGGAAGAGGGTGTTGAGTTCATGCTGCTTCAAAACGCCGTACGTTTGATAGGCGACGAGAACGATTTTGTGACTGCCATGGAGTGTATCCGCTACGAGCTTGGCGAACCAGACGAGAGCGGCCGCCGTAGCCCGGTGCCGGTCAAAGGCAGCGAGTTCGTTATGGATATTGACAGTGTGATTGTTGCCATCGGAAACGAATCAAATCCGCTGATAGCGTCCACGACGCCGGAGATTGCTGTCGACAAACGTGGACGCATCAAAGTTGACGAGAACAACGAGACCTCAATGCGCGGCGTATTCGCCGGCGGTGATATCGTGCTCGGTGCGGCTACCGTCATCCTTGCGATGGGCGAAGGCCGCAACGCCGCCGCCGCTGTCAATGCCCGTTTGGCCGGGGAGTAACGGCGCATTAGCGCCAGATTCGATCCTCTTTTCCGGAGGCTGAACCTTTGAGCATTGCCGCGTTTAGGGCACTTCCAGGGGTGCGTTACTTCTTGATGAACGTGCCTTCGTCCAGTTCTCGGAAAGCTTTTTGCAGCTCTTCCTGTGTGTTCATCACGATAGGGCCGCCCCAAGCGATCGGCTCGTTGAGCCTCTTGCCGGTCACGAAAATGTAGCGGATATCGGTTTCGGCGGAGACAGTGATTAGCCCGGCTTCATTGAATATAATCAGGGTTTCTTTTTCGAGCTTCTCGCCATCAAATTTGCCTGATCCTGTGAGGCAATAGCAGAAGCTGTTGTAGCCTTCTTTAGCCTCGTGCGTCATGCTGGCATCTTTTTGGAGGTTCACATCAAGGTATTGTACATCGACGATGAGCTCCTTCATCGGCCCTTTTACGCCTTCGAATGTGCCGGAAATCACTTTGACTTCGCCACCTTCTACTTTTACTGCCGGTACTTCCGACGCGAGTATCCCGTTGTACCGCGGTGCAATCATTTTGGACTTTGCCGGTAAATTGACCCATAGTTGCAGCCCGCGCATGCCGTCCGGGGATAGCTTAGGCATTTCTTTATGAAACACTCCGCCACCAGCCGTCATCCATTGTATGTCTCCCGGGCCGATTACTTCCTCGTTACCAACGCTGTCGCCATGCTCGACCTCGCCTTTGAGCATGTACGTGACCGTTTCTATGCCGCGATGAGGATGCCACGGGAACCCCTTCATGTATTCGTCCGGATTGTTCGATCCGAAGTGATCCATCATCAGAAATGGATCAGTAAGCGATGTTTCGCGTATGCTGAATACACGCGTCAGTTTGACGCCTGCCCCGTCTTGTGTTGGAATACCTTTTTTGACTATATGTCGCATACCGTAAAAACCTTCATTTTTCCCGACACTATACACGATTTTGGCAAGAAAGTATAGCCACAACGGCCTTCAACAGCCTTCAATCTTATCCCCGGATACTCCACTGGAACCCCATCTCTATTGTGGTTCCGTCTATGTTGATGGAAAACGCTGTCATCTTCAGTGAGGCGCGGGAGACGATGCCGGAGGCGGTGCCGGTGCCGGTGAAGGTATAGGTGAGGGTGGCGGTGCCGGGGGCGATGGACTGTATATAAACATGGTCGATTGAACCGGTGTTCCATGAGACGCCAGCGACGCCTTTGGTGACGGTCTGACCCGCGACGAGCAGCGGAGTGTCACCCGTGGCAGGGTGTGGACTCTGCCACACGCGCACACCAGAGCCGGAGAGCGTGAGCACGTGGATGCCGGGCAGACCGACGTCCGTGCGGAGCTGGATTGTGCGGAATGCATTTGTGTTTACAGGCATCACCCAGCCGTGTTCGGGCGAAAGTGCGGGATGCAGGGACTTGTTGGCATACTGATACGGAGAGCCAGACGGGAACCGCTCGCCAGTGAACGGGTCAACCCCATCGGCAAGGCGCTGTACAATCTCTATGGTGTTGTCGGTTTCCATCACCGTGCCGGAGCATCCTTGTGCTCATTCAGGGTCTCGTTTGCCTCCCGAACCGATTCCTGATACTTCGCCTTGCGCGTGTCCTTATCGTAAAAGGAATTGCTCTGGACAGCATCGTAGACACGGGATGCCGGTGCATACTGAACATCATACTCGTTTCGGAACGGCATCCATGCCTCACGAAAAGCTGCCTTTGTCGGTGTTGGGAAAACCCCATCGCCTGGCTTCCACCAGGAGGGCGGATTCGTGGGAAAGCTTCCGACCTTCTGCCGGAACAGAAGGAATGTCTTTACGTTACCGATATTGTGGCCGCCAAGACCGAGAAACAGCCGTCGATGGTACTTGCCATCCCATTGATTCAGTGTGTTGAAGGGCTTCGGAGCCTTGGCTCCGTATCCATCATTAACGAAGAATGCCAAAGCTTCCGGCACCGCGTCCCGATCACGTTTCCCTTCCGGCAAGCCGCGCTGCTTGTCGTGCTCCTTCTGCCACTTCCGAATGTCAGCGACCTTTCGATACCATGCGCGTTCAAGGGGATTGACAACACTATCTGCGATCTTCGCCTTTTCCATCACTTTCCAAACGCCAACAGAAGATTTGGCCGTCGGCGGAACATCAAAGATCGGTTCCGGCGATTCTGTGTTCAAGACTCGCGCATTGCGTTTGACCTCCTCCGGGAAGTCAACCAAGCGTGCCGACAGAGCCACGAGATTCGTTTCCGGATAAGACAGGTCTGCGATGAGATATGCCAGTGGGACTGTCGCAAGATCCTGCAACCGGCTGAACAGCAGAGCATTTCCATAGCCGGGTTGCTCTACGAACCAGTCGGCCAAGTCGAGCAGCGTCGCTACCGCCTGTTGCCGTTTTTGCGCGTCGGCCAGTGACCGCAACCCGGAGGCTATATCTTCAAGCGACTGGAGGACAACTCGCCCGAACTCGCGCCGCGCCTGCTCGGTTTCGGCCTTCTTCGGGTTCTTTACCGCGAGACGGCAACGTACCATTGCGAGTAAATGAGCGGCGCACCCTCTCCCGTTTCCCGGAGATATTCCAGGAGTGCCTCAGGACCTTTCTGGGCAAAAGTCGTAAGTCGTTGGGCTTGCTCGATTTCCTTGTCAGCTCCAAAGACAGCGGGCGTAAGAAACATGAGTGCCGAAAGCAGCATGACATCTAGAGTAACACGTGAGGTTTTGCAATTCATCAAGGCATCCTTTCTCCAGTCTGTGGCGGCGGGATATAGAGTTGGTCAAAGGGATAATCGTACGTGTGATCAATCAGTATCTGATCACGAAAGATGAACCCCTGACTACGGCCATTGTCTCCATTTCCATAGCCAATCTGGTGCGCCGCTGCATGGCTGGGGAGTTCGCTGTCTTCATGGTTGAAGTCGTAGAGGTCTTCGATCTCGCCCCACGACCGAACGTCAATGACGTCAATATAATTGCCGGAGAGAATTGAGTGTTTCTTCTCGACCGTATATCTCGCTTTGTGGCTCGTGATCCTGGCGCGTGCAATCGTGGAGAACAGATCGCCCAATGGCGCGTGAATCAAGGGCTCCGCGTTGAACTCCGCGGTGCTTCCCGAACCCCAAGAGGGACTTAAGCTGGTATGAGGGACGTCATCTCCGCCAGTGTCTTCAGGATAGTGCAGAACGGCCACCATAGTCGATTTGCTAAGCATTTCCTACTCATCCCTGATATCAAGCGGACTGAAGGCTCCGGAAATCACTTGCTTATAGGCGGAAAATGCAAGGGGTGCGATCTTTTGTTGAGAGATGTTCCGGTTGGGGCGATTGTTCCACGCTTGGATGAACCCCTCTTTCAGCGGATCATAATCCGACTTCTCCTCTACTCTGACCACTTTTGCGCCAAACCTCTCGGCAAGTTCAATCCGACTCTTCAGATGTTCCTCTTCTTCCGGAGACCGAATGAACTTCCGAGGAAATCCGCCAAGCGTTTTCCGAAACTGCAACAAAGCCTCCGCACGCCGGTAAACATCCCATCCAAAACCTCCCCGAAAATTGACAAAGAGACGTTGATTCCACGAAGATCTAGGCGATTGAAATTCAAGCGAGGCTGATGGAACCGAGAAGAAATCCAAGTTCGCTTTCGCGGCGGGAACATTCAAGCTTTTGTTCGAAGGCATGGAAAAGCCTTCCGGAACCGCTTTCCCCTCAAATGACATCAGGAACCAGCCGGCTCCGCAGGCTCTGTCCAATTCCTCGTTGGAATCAACTTGCGCGAGGATAAACAAATTGGTACCCGCCTCGGCGTTCATCGCCGCTGCCCGTCCGCATGGCCCCAACCACTCGGGCGACAGGCGCGCGACGACCGCTTCGCATTTTTCAATCGGAAAATCTGTGTTTGCCGTCAAACGAGTTGAAATTGCCGCAACCTGCTCGAGGGAGTAGTTTGCAAGAACCTGATTCCCCCAGCCTGGCGTTTCCGCACACCAGTCCGCAAAGTCGCAAAGCGTTTCCACCCACTCGTACAAGGTTTCGTCTGCTTTCAGCTCCCGCTGACCTGCAACAGTTTTCTCTACGGATTCCGCCAAGGCAAGTCCAAATGCGCGGATTCGGGCTTTCTCCCGTCGTTCATCGGCGTTATTTGTTCGCTTCTCAACATTCCATTGAGACGGAATGCTCGGTGGTGAAATCCCCTCCTCCCTCACATACTTCATTATGCCAGAAATTCCATTGGAATCTAAGGAATCAAACAGGCTTTCAAGCCTATCATCCTGAGCAAACGCCGAATGGTGGATACAAACTGTACAGAATAGAAGTGTGGGTAGGATATAACTCTTCATGGTAGTCCTGTTGTGGTTTTATGGATGAAAACTCTGGTGCGAAAGATGACGCCGTTCGCGCGGGCGGATCCCTGAGAACCGTTCCCATGACCGATTTGCATGATTGCGGCATCACGGGCAGCACCTCCGGAATCGTGGTTGAAATCATAGAGATCCTGAAGTTCGCCCCAGACTTGCGTCTCCTCGACGGACAAAACGTCTTCTCCCATCACAGACTCCATTCGAATTAGGTAACGCGCCTCCATCAAGACAACACGTAGTCTGCCGAAAGTCCCGTTCAAATCGTCGATGAGGTTCGGGAGAAGGCTGTTCATCTCCAGAGTCACACCGGGAACCCAGGATGGGCTTTCGCTGATGATGGGAATTGCATACTGGCTAGATGTGTCTGGAAACCACGCAGATTGGCCCGGAACTAGACTCAGACCAGCCTGAGCACAGACATTCGTGACATAGAATCCCAGAACTGCTTGCTTCATGGCAGCAGAAGTCATTGCCAAATCACCCATGGAACACGTCTCATCCCACACATATTCCTTGATCTCCGCCGTGCCATCGGCGCTAAAGGACGCCCCTGAATTGTGCGTCAGCCACTCCGAAAATCCAGAGACCGGGGCGAAGGCGTCGAGCAAGACCGTATTGGTACCCGTCGGCGCATATCCAAGCGTTCCTGCGGTGTTGCCTTGGAGGAAAATCCTCAACAGAGCCTTGGCATGGGGAATCATCGCGGAAGTCGCCCATTCGGGAGCTGTCAGGGCTCCATTCACAATGCCGTTTATCTTCGACAATGAATCTGCGTATTGTCCTGCGCTTGTTCCTCGAACAACGGGCGGGCCGACAACCGCGCCGGTCGCCGGATGCTTCACCATGAAGTCCTGGAACACCTCGGCATCGTCCAGCAGGTGGTTCTCGTTCCAGTCGAGTCCGACTTTGACAGGGTAGTCCGTGATTCCCTCGGAGGAACCCGCGTCGTTGAACAGCAGCGTTGTCTTACCATCTGGCAGGAAAAGCGTGTCGGTTCCCTCGATCTTTTCCCCGTCATAATAGACGGCGGCGACCAATTTGGATGCCAGCTCCGCTGGCTTACAGGAGACTACCAAGCCGGCTTGGTAGCATTGCAAGTCGGGCGACTCCACGAGATAGAGCTTGTTCGTGGGGATAGCCGGAGGGTCGTCCTTCGGCGTCGAATTGAAGATGCGGTTGGCCGGATTGAACGTATCGTACATCGAGACGAACCCGACGCCGACCGCCGTCATCTTCAGCGAGGCGCGGGAGACAATGCCGGAGGTGGTGCCAGTGCCTATGAAGGCGTAGGTCAAGGTCGCCGTGCCGCTGGTAAATGCTTCGATGTAGGCGGTGTCGGTGGAGGCGGTGTTCCATGAGATGCCAGCGACGCCGTTGGTGACGGTCTGCCCCGCGACGAGCAGCGGAGTGTCGCCCGTGGCGGGGTGTGGACTCTGCCACACGCGCACACCAGAGCCGGAGAGCCGTAATGTGTATGTGCCGGGCAGACCGACGTCGGTGCGGAGCTGGATTTTGCGGAAGGCGTTTGTGTTTACAGGCATCACCCAGCCGTGTTCGGGCGAAAGTGCGGGATGCAGCGCCATGTCGGTTTCGTCCACGTCGCCGTCGAAGT
>CAYOPG010000046.1:0-17536 GCA_964405775.1 uncultured Lentisphaerales bacterium | reverse complement strand
TAGTGCTTGTGGTGTTTGCCGTAATATGCGCACGTGTGATGCTCAGGCTTGTTGCCCGCGATGTGCTCAAGCGCAATTCAAGGTTGTTGATGCTGTGCATAATCGCGTTGTTCAGCATGCTCTTCCACTCCGTCTGCCTGACTGTAATGTCTCTGCCGGAGGTCAAGTCATTGTTCCCGTTCGAGACGTCTCAGGTAAGTCATTTTCTTTTCCCGTATCTTTTCGCGCCGGCATTGGCTACCTTGCTGGCCGGACCTGCCGCCGGGGTATCCTTTGGAATCGGCATGGTTTTCATCAACTTGCTCTTCGTTACGTCCGAAGCGGCAATGCTGCCTGCTTTCACCGCAGGCACTGCGGCGGCGGTTGTGGTGCCTCGTCTGGTTGCGAAGGTGCGGCGGCGTCTAGCTCTTCTGCGTTCGTTTGCCGCTGCGTTTGCCATACAGCTACTCGGCATAGTTGTATTCCTGGGCGTTATACTTGTTCCAGGTGTCATGCGTGATTACGGAGAATCATTCGCCACATTGGGTGGTATTGCCGTGTTTGCGATTGTTGCCACAGTGAGCAGCATAATGTTGGCATACGTGGCTACGTTGCTGTTGCTACCGATATTGGAGCATTTGTTCGCAGCAACCAGCAATATACGTCTGAACGAATTCACAGATCTCGGCAATCCTCTTCTCCAGCGTCTCTCCCTCGAAGCTCCCGGCACCTATCACCATTGCATTGTGGTGGCGACTCTCGCAGCGGCTGCCGCGGACCGCATTGCCGCCAACTCGTTGTTGGCGCGAGTTGGCGCCTACTTCCACGACATAGGCAAACTCACAAAACCATCCTTCTATTCGGAAAACATCGGAGCCGACCGCCTCAACCCACATGAAGGACTGTCCCCGAACATGAGTGCCGTCATAATAGCCGCTCATGTCAAAGAGGGCATCGGCATGTCGATACATTACAACTTGCCGCCGCCTATATATGATATCATTCGAGAGCACCACGGGACCTCTGTAATGTCTTGGTTTCTTCACAAAGCCAAGGAAGAGGCGAAGGGAAAGACAAAAAACGGCGATGACAAAAGTAGTCAACCGCTTGTTGATGAGAGCCAATTCCGATATCCCGGCCCGCGCCCAACAACAAAGGAGGCTGCAATCGTGATGCTTGCCGACTCCGTGGAAGCTGCGTCAAGGAGTCTGGATCGCCCGACGCGAACCAATATCGAAAACATGGTTGAAAACATAGTGAACGGAAAAATCAAGGACGAGCAGCTCAACTCGTCTCCGCTCACGTTTCTGGACGTCGTCAGCATTAAACGCTCTTTTGCCAACTCGCTCACGAACATACTGCACGCGCGCGTTGCGTATCCCAAAGAAGAAGGTCAGAAAGACCGTATGGAAGAGAAACAAAAGGAGCCAGCGAGTGAAACTTACGGCGTCAATACGGAAGCCAAGGCGTAAAATTGAGCGCTTAGCCGCGCTGAGGTTGGCAAAGGCTCTTCATGCGCTTGCTGTTTCCACGCCAAGATCAGTGGGCAACCCTATTTCTGCGTTCGGCGAAATTACGATTGTGTTCGCGGGCGATGGTGTTATGGCGCAAGTACATTTCGACGCTATGGGAATTGAAGGATCTGCCGATGTGGTTACCATCCCATATGCAGCAACACCCATGGCATCCGCGTCTGCAGAAATTTATGTGAACGTGGATCTTGCATGTGAGCGCGGTGTGGATCGCTCGGAACTAGAATTGATTAGCAGTGAAACCTCTGGAGACTGGTCACCAGAACACGAACTTGCTCTATATGTGGCTCACGGATTGGATCATCTTGCAGGTGGAGACGACTCTACTCCGGAAGGGTTCAAAGAAATGCGCGAACGCGAGATCAGCTGGGTGCGTAAAGCCGAGAGGGCAGGGCTACTCAACTCCATATTTAAACCGGAGGTAAGGAAAAATGGATGAAGTAGAAACCGTTGAAATCCACACCCGCATAAACGACTTGGTGGAACAACAGCTCTGGGGGCAGGCTGTATCTGAAATTTCCAATCTCCGACCGGCGGACATTGCCGAAATACTCAGCAGGTACAACAATGAAACCATTGCAGGGATGTTCAACATCCTCCCTGATTCCCTCAAAGCCGATGTATTGGCGCATCTTGAACCGGAGATAGCCGCAGAGGTCACTGAATCCATTCCATCTGAGCAGGTCTCAGAGATAATGATGGAGATGGATCCGGACGATGCTGCAGACATTCTGGGTGAACTTGACAAGGACGTCGTCGATCGGGTGGTCGGTCGGATGGACCAGGACGATGCCGAGGACGTGCGCAAGCTGATGACCTACCCCGATGACTCCGCGGGCGGCATCATGACGACAGATCTCATTACGATGCGGCCCGACCAGACTATCCTCGATGCGCTTGACGCCATCGCCGGGTACGAAGAGGGGGAGTCTATCTATCAGATATATATCGTTGACTCGTCTAATCGGCTAATCGGGATAGTCCCTGTCTGGGAGTTGCTCCGGCACAAGATCAGATCAACGCCGCTCTCCGAGATCATGCGTACAGAAATCGTATCCGTCAGAAGTGACGAAGATCAGGAGGACGTAGCTCGTGCCATTCACAAATATTCCTTGCACGTGATTCCTGTCGTTGATGAACAAGGGGTATTGCTGGGACGTATTACGCACGACGACGTTCTCGACGTTATAAAAGAAGAAGCGGAAGAGGATATATTCCGTCTCGCCGGTTCCGATGATGAAGAACTTGGCAACGCATCCATCCTCAAAAGCTGTGCGATCCGTCTTCCCTGGCTTTTAATTACGCTGCTTGGCGGTAGCATTACCGCCTGGCTCTCAAGAAGGTACTCCTTATACTTCGGATCCGTTCTAGTGCTAGTAGCCTTTATACCAAACATTATGGGTATGGGTGGCAACACCGGGCTGCAGTCAAGTACACTTCTTGTTCGGGAAATCGTTTCCGGCACGGCGCGACGTCAACCTCTGGGTGCGCTCGTCCGGCATGAGGTTCGCACAGGAGCCCTTATGGGGCTGATATGCGGGGTTGGGATCTACATCGCTTCGCTCATAATCATGTCTTTCGAAACAGCCGCCATGCCTGTATCTACCTGGCTCCTTGCCGGCGTGGTCGCCTTATCCCTTTTCTGTGCTATGAGTTTCGCAGCAGGATTCGGCGCGTTGATCCCCGTAATGCTCGACCGTGTGGGTATAGACCCCGCCGTTGCGTCCGGGCCATTCATTTCGGTGCTTAACGACATTTCAGCGGTCACGATCTATTATTGCGTGTCTGTTGCGTTGTTGTCCGCAGTGCTTTAGCCATGCAAAAGCGATGATCCGGAAAACTGAGGCAATTGTACTAAGGATATTCCCTTTTTCGCGCACTTCGCACATAGTGTCGTGGCTGACCAGCGAAGGAGACCGGATCACAACTTCGGTCAAGGGTGCCACGCGAAGCAAAAGTCTTTTTCTTGGTCAATATGATCTTTTCTACACGTGCGAGCTTCTTTACTACACGCGCGAAATCAATGGCGTCCACATCGCAAAGGAAAGCACGCCGCTCGTAATGCGGGAAAAACTGCGCACAAACTGGAGAGCCGAACAATGCGCCTCTTGGTTCTCTGCGCTGGCCTACAACGCTTCCGGAGGAGGTGTTCGCGACAGAGCCTTGTATTCTCTTTTATCCGAAACGCTTGATTTCATATCGTCATCTGACTTCGCCCCTCTCGCTATAGTCTTCGCCCGCTACGAGGCCAAAATCCTTTCCCTTATGGGGCTGTCTCCGAATTTCAATCCATGCCGCAGTTGCGGTTACAAGTCAACCGACGACGCCTTCCTTTTTAATCTGGCCTCAGGATCTCGCCACTGTCCGGAGCATTCAACGCGCGAATACTACGATCCAATGATCAACGTTTCCAGACGAACCGTTGACCTCTATAATGCAGTCGTCGCCTCGCGTTCACTTGGATTGAACTCCGCAATAGCCCGAATCGCTGAACCGCACGTGTTCGCGCTTGTTCGTTTGCTCGGTCTGTTCATCCGCTACCACATAGAGAACGTGCCTTTCGAAGGCAGAGCCATAGCCCTAAGAGCTCTCCTAGGGATATAGCGTTTTCTTCCTTAATGAGTGGTGGCGGGAAAGGGACTCGAACCCCCGACCAATGGATTATGATTCCAGTGCTCTACCGACTGAGCTATCCCGCCAATAACGTGAAAGACGGTTCATACAGTATCAAAAACCGGGCCGTTCAGTCAACATCGAAAATCGCTAGATTGAAAATGGGAAATTGCTCTCGCACGTGGCGCAGAAACATCCGACGATGCGGGATAGTGCTCCGTTGCTATGAGAGCTTCAGTTGAACGGAAGCTTCGCCGTTGCGCACGGCGGCTGATTCATCAACGGCATAGCCGGGGAGCCATATGACCCGGTCATCGGCATCTGAAATAACAATGATTTCAGTTCGCTTGTCCCTCGGAATTTTTAGATTTGTGAAAATATCGGAAAGTTTCTGAGTCATTCCTTTTCCAGCAGGGGCAATCCGGTCACCTCGGCGTGGCGGTCTTAGCGTTAGTTCCATGCCGATCAGTTTTGCAGAGATGCTACAGTATGAAGGTAAATAGAGAGGGGAGGATCTGCGCGGTTTTGCGACATCAAGCCCGTGTCTGATTTCAAGCATAACGGATGGAGATACTGAAGAAATCGCGATCGGCCCGAGCGTGGCGTCATCTGCAGGCAGGATGAAGCTGAAAGGTTTCGATTTCTTGGAGCTCCCAGACTCAGGAGTAATGATCTCAAGCGAATCTCCGCAACGGCGCGCAGTCCAGCCTCCCCCCAGCGTCGCATCCACCGTTCCACGCTCCGGACCGGAGCACAACTCCCTGATTCTTTCTATCGCGTTAAGAGTGACGAGTTGCGGCGTTATCCCGGAGTTATACAGCCATTTAGCTACTATACGACGGAAAATCGGTAGCGGCTGAGCATTCAGTTCGGAAGCAGACAGCGATTTTGCGGACAGCGCGCACCCCTTGGTTTTATCAGACGCGATAGACTCCAGAAAGTCGTCGTCGTCACGGAACATTTCCATAGAACGCGCTAGGGATTCGACGGAGGCTTTGCCGAGGATTGATTCAAACTCGGGAAGAAGTTTTTTACGGATGCGGTTTCGCTGCATTGCGCAGTCGTCGTTAGTCGAATCCTCGTGCCAGGGTATGGACTCTGCCACGAGCCAATCACAAAGCTGTTGATGCCGGAGCTTTATAATAGGGCGAATAATCGGTATGGCGTCTGCGGCAGGTTTAGAGATCGGGCGGATACCGCCCGCGCCGCGAAGACTGGTGCCGCGCGCAAGGCGCAGAAAAATAGTTTCCGCCTGATCGTCTGCAGTGTGGCCTGTTGCGATTGCGACGCACAAATTCTTGCTCGCTGTTTCTTGCAAGAATGCGTGTCGCATGCGGCGTGCGGCCATTTCGATTGATTCACCAGTTCTCTGAGCCTCGGAGGGGACATCTCCGTCGCCGCGGAAAAACTGTAACCCGAGTGCGGCTGCCATATCTGCTACACTTCGAGCGTCGAGCTCTGCTTCAATACCGCGTATCCCATGCTGGTAGTGAGCTACCAGTAGAGGGTGTTTGTGCAGATCTGCTGTTCGATGCAGCAGATTTAGAAGGGCAACAGAATCAGCCCCGCCAGAAACGGCCACGAGTATTGGGCCGTTGGGGAGCGGGGGTAGGGTTGTTTCAAATGGCGTCACCGCCGGGAGTGTTAGCGGTAAAACGAAAATTCCGCGCGGCGGTTCTTTGCCCAAGCGGATTCGTTATGCGAGGGATCGGCAGGGCGTTCTTTGCCGAAGCTGGTGGTCTGGATGCGTCCGGGATCGGTTCCGAGAGCGACTAGCTGCTCGCGAACGGACAAAGCACGGTATTCGCCAAGAGAAATGTTGTACTCATGTGTGCCACGCTCGTCGCAATGTCCTTCGACAACGAGTACGATCGCGGGGTTGATGCGTAGGAACTCTGCAACTATGCTGATGTTTCCCATCTGCTCCTGCGGGATTGAGTATGCGTCATATGCGAAATAGACCGGGAAAATCCCCTCGGCATCAGTTACTGGGCTCAGATCCTCGGCACGCCAGCCGCTTGAGAGTGGATACTCACTGTCTGAGGTCTCCCAACCACTGTTTAAATACATCGGCGAGAGTGTGTCCCTTGGGTCTACATAGCCATCTCCCTCCGTGGGTTTTTTTGTCCTGCAGCCAGACGCGAGAACGGCGACGGCCATGATTGCAAAAGCGAATTTGAGTGTATTGTTGTTTGCGCGCATGTTCTTCTCTTTTTTGTTCTCCTGCGTTTTGGGGTGGCAGGAACGTTTATTTGTGTGTTGGTTTGTTAGTTAATGGTTGATTTACATCACTTGCTCCAATTGGGGAGGTACCATTCCCCTTGGATGCTGTGAAGTGCCACCGGGGGGTCGCCCATGGTGTCTAGAATCACCAGAGAACGCCGGTAATTAAGTGTTCTTGTACAGACGATATGACGGCCATCCGGTGCCCAGGATGGGTCTTCATAATCGGCGCCGTCATTTGGGCTCACAAGCTTGGGCGTGGATGTGCGCGGATCGGCGTTTGCATCCAGAATGTAGATGCCGTATCGGCCGCCACCACGTCCGCAGAAAGCGATCTGGTTAAGCGGTCCCCATTCGGGCGCAAAGCTCTCCCTTACTGCGGACGAGTAGTTTAGGCGGCGTCCTTGCTTGTCGGACACGCTCATTTTATATACGCGCGGGATTCGTCCTTCGTCGCTCACATATACGATGCTGTTCCCATCGGGTGACCAAGCCGGGCTGGACTCGTTGACGTCCTTGCTGCGCGTGATCCTGTTTAGCTTTCCCCCCGACAGGACGTATAGGTCAACGCCGCCTGAGCGCGAGAGTATCAGCGCGATATGTCCCGTAGTTGATTGCGCCGCCCCGTGGTTAACGCCTGGTTGGCTCGATATAACTTCGCGCTGGTTCGTATCGAGATTAACCTTGTACACGGCGGCGCCGCCAGTAAGCCAGGAGGTGTACAAGAACTCGTTTCTACCAGGAACCCAAGATGGCGACATACACAGTTTGCGGTCGCTTGTGAGCTGCTGAACGCGCGCTCCATCGGCATCGCACAGGAAAACTTCGGTTTCCGCGCCGCCCCGCTTGCCGATGAAGAGGATTTTTGACGATGCCATTGAGGGCTTGCCCGTTACTCTTGTCACTATCTGATCCGCGAGAGCGTGCGCAGAGTCGCGAGTCTGAGTGCTGGAGGCGGATTTCGACCAAGAGAAACCGCGCTGCCCTGCCAGCCAATTAGCCTCAACAGCGGCGCTTATGCTTGAAGCGGAGCTTGTAACGTTGCCGCGTAACACTACAGAAGCGCTTTCGGTGTTTACTGGTATGAACCACCCGGACCGCACCAAGTCGTTTTTCAGGACGTCCATGAACTCACGTGATTGGGCAGAGCTGTCGCTTCGGATTCCAGCGAGGCTGATCGTCTGCTTCCAATCGTTTCTTGTTGCACCTGAAATCGTTATGTCGGCGCCGAAGACGGCGGTTGAACAAATAAGAGCTAGTATTGCGATCGATTGAATTTTACTGGGCATTTGCTGTATGGATCGGAGGACTGAAAGGGAAAAGTAACAAACACTGCGCACTTACCGTTGGCGGTTTTATCGCCCCGCGAGCTGTGCTGACAGGTACATTGATTATACGGTCGCATTGTAGCAAAATCATGGCTTTGTTAGCAAGCGGATAGTAGCGGTGTTTTTACTTGAAAAAGCGCAACATCTTTCATATCATGCCATAAATGTAAACAGCTGGATGTGGCGTCCTGTTCGACACATACGGGTTTTGCCCCACTGTTCGGCTGCCAAGTCTAGAAGTCTCGCTCTTTCGGAAAACTGCAATGTTGGGAAAAATAAATAAATCTGCAATTGTGCTCAAGGCATGTTGTATGGCCGCTTTGTTTGCCTGCATTATCCTCCCCGGCTATTCTGCCGGTGATATTTTCCCGCAGGATGATATGAGGGGGTTGTTCGGCCCGGCAGGCGCCAGAAACTGGTGCGACTATACTCGACAGGTTTACCTTTCCAAGCCCGAGACAGACTGGGATGGCCTAAACGATGAGGAGGAGGGGGCGTGCATAGCTTTATGGGGGCAGGTTGAAAAGAACGCTTTTGCATGGAACAACGGAACAGGATCTGGAACGTTAACTGAATTGTCGTCGTCTGTCTATATGACGAGGGTGACTCTGCCATTTCCTTTGAATTGGGGGGGCGACATGTACACGAACGTTTGGGCGTGCCGCAACGGTGTGCTTTCATTTGACGGTATGTTTCAGGAGAGCACGGCTCCGGCGGCTTTGCCTGTGGAACTTCCATACAGCAGCTTCATATCACCCTACTGGCTCGATAGCTTTTCATATTCTGCCGCCGATTGCAGGTACTGGGCGTTGACGGCTACAGATTCCAGGTCGATTGTGATTTGCTGGGAAAATCTAGGTGTACCTGAATTGCCGGATTCGAGAATATCATTTCAGGTGGAGATACGCTCAGGCGGTGAAATGATATGGCGCTATCGAGATCTCGACTTCGGCGGTGCGCCTGTCCCGGAGATTGTGGTTGGTGCGCAAAAGCAAGGTTCGGGATGGAGTCTGCCGGGCGCGTCTTTGCACGAGTCGCTAGCGTTGCGCGTAATGCCAATGCGATACCTGAGTGCAACAAACCCGGATTCGGATGGCGATGGTATAATCGACGGCATAGAGTTTTATTACTACAAGCCGGAGCAGATGGCAGGCCGCAAACTGGATCCGTCGGTTTCGGATAATCCTGGTGATATCGATCGCGATGGGCTCGACGTGACACAGGAGTTCCTGCACGGCGGGCTAGATCCTTTTTACTGGGATACTGATGATGATATGCGTGGCGACGGATATGAGGTGTCCCAAAGGCTGCTGGCATATGATGATTCCGGGATCCACGGACTTCATGGCGATGCCGATGGCGACGGGCTTGCAAACCGATTGGAGCTCCGGTATAGGACGCACACTAGGCGGCGTGACACAGACAGGGACGGCGTCGACGACTTGACAGAAATCGAAAATTACTCCAATCCGATCGGACCCGGACGTGTAGAAAACGTTTCGTTGTTGGCACCGGTTAGAATTACCCTTGGGGATCCGGGGTTAGATGGTATGACTGAGGCATACGTAATGAAAGTTGATCCGATTTCAGGGGATCCCAGAAGCTTTACCTTTCAAAACACCATTTATGGGGGTATACAAACAGCAGATCTTGAACTTGTGGTTGGCGGACATTACAAGATCACGCTCGATCACCTTGGCAGCGTGCGTTCGAGCAATCTCTTTGCCGACCCGGATTATGAGGCGAGGGTGGAGGGAGTCGACGGGACCTTGCTGTCGATAACAGATACCGGAGGTCTACTTGGTCGCCATCTATCAAGCACCACAGTCATGCCGGGTATGGCTCCATTGAACACCAATTTGTTTGCGGAGGTGTGGGTTATTTCGAGGTACTCGAACACGGATGGTTCCTCTCAGGCGGATCCGCAGTTCAAAACACAAATTGACGCATGGCCTGCCGGCCGTCTGAATACAGCCGGACCGATCCCGTCGGCCGAAAACGCCTCGCCTGGAGTGCTTGTTTTACCTCCTGCGTTTTCATCGGTTATGGGGAGTATTGTTCCGGCAAAAATACGTTTGAACGGAATAGCCGCCGACCCCACCGGGGTGACACGTTGGCTGCGCTTCAGCGATCCTTCGCGTATTCTGTACAAACTCCCTGGAGGGGTGTTTGTAACGCCATCAGCAGGCGAAGTGCAGATACCCGGTAGCGCCGCCGTCTCGATAGACGTGGAAATGCAAGCTAAGGGTGCTTGGCCGCCAGGGACATCTGTGGACGTATCCTGCATTATCAAGACAACAACCGGGCAGGTTATCTCTGAGAGTGCTAAGGTAAGGCTGCTTGGCCAAGCAATGGTGGCCATAGGCGATTCGCTCACGTACGGGTTCAGACGAACAAACACCGGAGGGTACCAAATGCCATTGTGGCCAAGCCCTTGGTTGACTTACCCGACAGTGTCCGATTGGAGCGGCTATTCCGCCTCGCCGACGGACATTAACTTCCAAGGCCTCCGGGGTTACCTCAAGCGCGATTTGTCTTCCGTGATCCCTTGGCTCGGGCACGAAACCAACGGCCACGGGCCCGAGCATTGCGGTTACCCGGGCTCGCGCACTTATGAAATAAACCGTATGCTGGTCGATACCTCGCGCGCACTTCCGCGCGGAGCTGTTCAAACCGGCCCCAGTGTTCATGTAGTTGTCTACTTCATTGGGATGAACGATGTCGTTGGCGGTCGAACAGCCGGAAGCATATATTCTGATTGGAAGACTGGATTAAACAATATATTGACGCAACGCGCCGGTCGAGGACGCACGCTCGTCATAGGCGTGACACTGCCGAAAATGAGGGTGGACTATCAGGGCTACACTGCAGAGCGCCAGAACGAGCTCGTCGCATTCAACAGGCTAGTCCGTGCTCATCAAGTATCGACTCCTTTTACACGCTATGTTGTGGCGGATGCAGAGGGTGTCCCGCATGATTCGAATGACGATGGCCTCCATTTCATGGCAACGGGATACTCCCTCATTGAAGAAAAAATCAGAGATGCAGTCATTAGAGGGCTAAAGGCGCAGCCATGAAGTATTTGAGAAAAATAGCGATAGCCTTATCCTTCGTGGCTGGGATGGTGTCCTTTGTTGCCTCAGCAAATGCCGCGGAAGGAGAGGTGCCGTATCCATTCATTGTGGTGCAGGATGGCAAGATCGGCTTCATAAGCCCTGAAGACGGCAGTTTGCTGGCGGCTCCGCGCTACAAACTCTGTGCCAACTGGAGCGAAGGCTTTGCATGGGTTCAGGAGGAGGTTGGCCAAAGTTCAATCGGCACGTTCATAGGGGCAGATGCCAAGCCGATTACGAGTCGGTCTTTGCGTGACTTGTCTGGAGTTTTTCCAGAGCGGCCTGTCCCTGAATTCCGAAACGGCATTGCCGTGGTGTCTTTGCCGGATGGTGGATTTGGATATTTGAATACCAATGGGGCGTTAATTGGACAGACCTCGCGAACTGGAGCGTTCATGAGGCAGGATGACAAACTCCTGATTACTGTTGGAGACGGTGGCGCCATAGGATTTATCGACCGCGCCGGTGTTGAGCTCATAAGCCCACGCTTTGCTGAAGCCACGCCCTTCCGCGGCGGGCGTGCATCTGTCCGCTATGATGAAAAGTGGGGGCTGATTGATGAAACTGGAGGCTGGGTTGCCCACCCCGAGTTTGACGCGGTGCGGTGGTTCGCCGACGAGCATCGTTTCTGGGCGTATCGGCTAGATGGCAAGTGGGGTGTTTTAGATCGCGATGGGAAACGCCTGACAGATGCGGTTTACGACCTTCCGGGCGTCTGGAGCGGTGATTCGCTCAGCGTGTGCACAAGCAATCTCTGGGGGCTTGTTGCTATCGATGGCTCCACGTTAGTTGCACCGCGATACCAGATGCTTGAGCCGTTGCGCGGAGAGACGCTTTGGGCTGCGCAATGCACAAACGGATTGTGGGGAATCATCACGGCTAACGGCGAGATAAAGGCTGAGTGCAGGTACTGTGGCGTTTCTTCGCCCGCGGAGGGTGTCTACACAGCTTGGGAAGAAGGTCTGATCGGATTGCTTGATATCGAGACAGGAGAGTTTATAAATTATGAACGGTACACTCGCATCTTGCCAATGGAGCTGCCCTTGGAAAAGTTTGCTAAAATTGAAAAGCACGGATTATGGGGTGTCGTTGACTTGAATAGCGGCAAAGAAATCCTAAAACCATCACATGATTCCGTAGTTCAGCATAAAGATGTTTTTCAAGCCATAAACGGCGATTCCAAGTGGTTTAATGCCTCGGGTATGCAAATTGAAGTGCCACCTGGTTTTGGAAAATATTCCGCTAAGCTTATGCATGAAAAAAACGGGGAATCTGAGCATGGACAATTGCATAACGTAAAACGGGAATATGATGAGGTCGGCAAACTTTGGAGTGGTTTTGTTCCAGTAAAAAGAGACGGTCTTTGGGGGCTGGTTAAAGAGGGCGGTGAAGTGGTGCTCCCATGCGAATACGAAGGCCTCGAATGGGGTGTCGGCGAGGATGATGGATCCGAGATTTATGGTATTTCCTCCGGACAGATCATAGGTCTCACGTTCTATGGAAGAGGAGGCAGGCCGTGAAATTACGAATTGGGAGAATATCCCTCGTTATGCTGTTTGGCTTTGGCATGGCTTATATTGTGCATGCCATGCCTCCGTTGCCTGATTTTGTTATTACCGATGTTTCTATTCCTGCCGAAATTGTCGAAGGCATGAAGATTACTGTAAATGTGACCGTTGAAAACCAAGGTACGGCTGCCGGCGACGGAATGTATCTGGATTTATGGCAGAACTTGACTAATGGGTGGCCGCAGGTGGGTGAAGTGGGTGAAGCTTGGGAGACGGTGGGGGTGCTCGCACCCGGCGAATCGCGCACCTTAGCGGTGTGGCCGCCAATAGAGGCTCTGGCGGGCACGAACCACATCTGTACCGTGATAGAGTTTGAGAACCGTGTCTCCGAAACGGTAAACACAAACAATCACTTTTGTACTGATTATTTTGCCAATCCTATACCGACGAATGTTGTTCCGGTGTATCGTTTCTATTCTCCCGTTTTTAGAGGACATTTCTTCACGATATCTGCCCCGGAAAAAACCAATATAATTGAAAACCTTTCGCGAGATTGGAGGTATGAAGGGATTGCCTATTATGTACCTGCCGCGGCGGAACCGGGTACAAAGCCGGTTTATCGATTTTGGTCATCACGCTACAGGGGGCATTTCTTCACTATGTCAGCGGCAGAAAAGACCAACATAGTTGAAAACCTTTCGAGCGACTGGCGTTACGAGGGAATCGCATACAACGCTTATCCATTTCAAGTAAAAGAAACGTTACCTGTTTACAGGTTCTGGTCCCCTCGCAACAGGCACCATTTTTTCACTATATTCGAGGTGGAGAAGAACAACATAATCGCAAACCTATCTCACGATTGGAACTACGAGACTATCTCCTACTATGCTTTTCGCAGGCCGCCGACAGCCACCACAAACGTGGTTTCAAGTGGCAATGTCCCGGCATCAATGCCGTCGACGGATATGTTCATCCCGACTGATATGCCAATCAGCGAATCTGGGGGCGTTCAAGAAAGTGTTTTGCTACCAGATTTGTCCACATCCGAACCGGCATATTTGACTCCGCGCATAACTGAATCCGGCGAAGAGGAGTTAGTCGTATCCCCTGAGGATTCTGTTTCATTCCCTATTTTGTCGGCCGATGTGTCCCTGTCAGCATACGTTTACGATTCCACTGCTGATGTTTTGACTAATCTTCTCGAAAACACCGCATCGGTTAAAAATATTGTCTTCAGCGGTATTATACCTGAACACGACTACTGGCTGGATGTCCTTGTAAACGATACAAATGCGGGCACTATTCTCGAACACGCAAGCTGTTTCGAAAGAAGCTTTATTCCTCCCGATTATTTGCCTGTCAGCAAGGCCGTCGAGACAGATCCTTCAGGCATGGTTGGAACTCCTGTTGAACGCGTTCGTATGCCAGAAGTGGAGGGCCCTATGACCGTGAAGCTCTACTCGACTTCAAAGGGGGTCGTGCAGACTTTGGAGAATGTCTATGGTGGCGAAGTTGTTGAACTTCAGATAAACGAATGGAATAGCTGGCATTGGGTCGGCGCATGGCGCGCCTCAGATGACCAACTCGTCTTCTCCTTATGGTTGAGGCACACATTTGTCGAGTGAGGCTCCAGTTTGATACGCAACCGGATCGTCCACTTATCAAACTTGCCTAAACGTTGCTTATTTTGCTACAGTATAAGGCGTAGTCTGGATGCGAGGTTGGTATTTTCCCCAACCCCTGACTTCCACTGCGGAATAGGAAAGGAGCAGAAATTATGCAAGTCATGTTTTTCTTGAATGTGGGCGAATCGGCTTTCTCCTCGGGTTTTTGGGGAGATAACAAACGGCTTCTGTTCTTTATTGTGTGGATGGTCGTAGTGAATATAGTTGGATCCTTGATGATTCTGGCTAACCGCCGACGTATGAAGAACAAAAGATTTGGTGTTTCTAGGAGAATGTTCGCGGTGAACGTGCTTTTGGGAGGTGCAGTTGGGCAAGTTCTTGGAATGACTTTACTACGCCATACGCCAGAAGGGTCATTGTCGTTGCTAGTGATTCTGATGTTAATGGCTGTGCAGATTGGGGCTCTTGTCTATTTTACTTCTGCTGAAGGGCAACGGAAACTTCGGGAATGGAGTCCTGAGCGCGCAAGGGAGGATTGGAACGAGACCGTCAGGGATGCAAAATCTTTTTTCCACACGATCGACAGCGACACGCGCGAGGGTATGACCCGTTAAAGCACCAACTGAGAGTTAGCCTGTTCAGATCGGCTCCGGCGAAAGCGCCGCGACTCCACTGATGTTGTGGATGTGTGTTATGGCGATCGCAAGCGCGTCGCCTGCGTCCTCCTGTGGCAACTCCTGCAGGTTCAGACAACGCATCATCATGCGTTGTATCTGCGTCTTCGTTGCGGTGCCAGTGCCTGTTACGGCCAGTTTTATTTTTGCTGGCGCGTATTCGTAGACCGGCAGCCCCGCCTTGGCGCATTCCGCGATCATAACACCGCGCGTGTGGCCGAGCAGGAGCGCTGTGCGGGCATTCCGGAAGTAGAATATCCCCTCAAGGGCGACTTCGTCAGGCTTGAATTCCCGCAGATACCCGCAAAGCTCAGAACCGAGATTTTTCAGACAAGAGGAGAGGGGAGCTTTGGGTTTATTCTTTATGGGACGGCAGTCAACGCAGCGCATTGACGTGCCGTCGAAATCTATGACTCCAACGCCGGTCGAGCGTAAGGAAGTATCGATACCAAGCACGCGCAAATTGCGCGGACGAACCAAGCTGGTGTCTTGCCGCTCTATCGCGGCTAATACCGATGCTGGAAGTTGTCGTCCGCGCGTCATTTTATCACACGCGCTCCGCAATCGTTAATCGCGAAGCGCGCTTGGCAGTTTCTATTTAGCAAGCCGTTTGCGGAAGGCCGCTGTGAGCATGGGGACGATTGTAAGTGCGTCGCCGACGATGCCGTATGTGGCGGCTTTAAAAATAGGCGCTTCAGGATCCTTGTTGATCGCAACGATCACATCGGATGTTCCCATGCCTGCCAGATGCTGAATCTGGCCGCTGATTCCGCATGCGATGTATATAGACGGGCAGACTGTTTTCCCGGTCTGGCCGACTTGGTGAGCGTAGGGGATCCAGCCGGAGTCCACCGCAGCGCGAGAAGCACCGACTCCGGCGCCAATCGTTTCTGCTAGCTCTTCAAGGAGCGCGAAGTTCTCGGGCTTCTGCATGCCGCGTCCGCCGGAAACGATTATGTTGGCTTCGGAGATGTTCACTGTGGGACCTTCAGTGGACTCCCAGGCTATTCGCTCGGTGCGAGCTTTGAGAATTGCATCCGCCAAATCCAGCATCACTGTTTCGCCTTTGCGTCCGGGTTCCAGGACGGCTTCCTTCATAACCTTGGGGCGGACGGTTGCCATCTGTGGGCGGTGATTTGGCGTCTCGATGACTGCCATTATGTTGCCGCCGAACGCCGGGCGCGTCTGCAGTAGGTTGTGTGTTTTGGGGTCGATAGCCAGACCTGTGCAGTCGGCAGTGAGCCCGGCGTTAACCGTTACTGCGACGCGGGAAACCAGCGAGCGGCCGATTGCGGTGGCGCCGCAGAGTATGATCTGAGGGTGGTATTGTTTGACTATTTCTATTATAGCCGCCGCGTAGCGCTCGTCCTGAAAATTCTCAAGTTCCTTCTTGTCTGCAGTGTAAACGAAATCCGCTCCACGCTCCGTGAGCTGTGGAATTAAATTGGAAACATTGTGTCCCAACAGTATCGCGCCTACTTTAACGCCGAGAGAATCGGCAAGCTTGCGGGCTTCACCCAGGAGCTCCCAAGTGATCGAATGGATCTTGCCGTCGGCCTGTTCAGTGAACACGAACACGTCCTTCCACTCGGCATCGCCCTTCGTTCCGACAGAGGTGCTTTCAGGTACTGAGAGCGCGGAGACTGGGCACGACGACACGCAGGCGCCGCACCCAGTGCAGAGGTTGCCGTCGCACACCACGGTTTTTTCGCCCATGGAGAGAGCCCCAAACGGGCATGTTGAGATGCAAGCACCGCAGGCGATGCAAAGGTTTTCGTCGACTTTTAAAAGAGAATCAGCCATTTTAATGAATCCTGAGTTTGTGGAAATTGCTACAGCGACGCTTAGTTTGCGGCACCGACTATGATTGGCATGAGTTTATCTACCAGAGCGGCAACAGTCTCTTCCGGCTCCCCAGTGAGTATCTCGCCGTCACCTCTGGCTTCCGGGGTGAAAATTTTGACCACTTTGGTGGGAGATCCGTTTAGACCGCATTTTTCCGGCTCGCAACCGATGTCCGATGCTTTCCAAACGGTTATTTCTGCTTTCTTGGCAGCCATCTTGCCGCGGAGGGAGGGAAGTCGAGGCTCGCCGATTTCCTTGACGACGGTCAAGGCGCACGGGAGCTCGGACTTTATAGTTTCGTTGCCATCCTCTAGCATGCGTTCGGCGGTTATTGACTTGTCGGTGATTTCCACGAGCTTGCGCACGTAGGTGATCTGCGGGAGGTCGAGGTGCGTTGCCACACCGGGACCCACCTGAGCCGTGTCTCCGTCGGAAGCCTGTTTCCCAAAAACTATGAGGTCAACTCCGCCGATGTGCTCGATCGCTTTCGAGAGCGCGTAGCTGGTCGCCCACGTGTCGGCACCGGCGAATGCGCGGTCAGAGAGCAGAATCCCGTTGTCAGCGCCCATTGAGATCGCCTCGCGCAGGACAGCCTCGGCTTGCCCAGGTCCCATGGAGAGCGCCGTCACGGTGCTGCCGTTGCCGGCGCGGTCTCGTATCTGCAGCGCCAATTCGATTGCGTACATGTCGAACGGGTTTACAATAGACACCACGCCTTCACGTATGAGAGTGTTTGTTTCCGGGTTGATCCTGACGTTCGTCGTGTCTGGAACCTGCTTGATGCAGACTATGATTTTCATCTGAATTATTCAATCTCCTGTTCGTTGCGGGCAACGTCCGATCCCGCCTCATGGAGGGTCTTCCGCCTGCTTAAAAAGAAACGGCATGATACCCTATGCGAATCTCTTTTGCAATATCGGAGGGGCATTTTTCTCGAATTTTTTCAGAAAAAATTAAAACAAATGTTTGATTTTCGGCGCGGTTCAGGCTAATCCGACCCCAGCTCCCATTTCTCCTCCCATGTCCCCTGAATTTCCGGGATTGACTTTTCTCTGGGTTTCAAGTAGTTTTGCCCCAGTTGAATCCGCTTATTGCG
>CAYOPG010000045.1:0-17596 GCA_964405775.1 uncultured Lentisphaerales bacterium | reverse complement strand
TGTTTCTCACATGTGAGAATTTTATTTTAAAATCGCGAGGACATACAAGTCGGACAAAATTAACAGTAGGTTTTGAGAAAAAGCTCGCCTGAAGCAATCGCCTCTGTGCGTAAGCCTCTGGAAACAAAATAGTTGCCTTTGTATTTCGTTTTTCGGATACTGGTTTTTATGAAGAAATTAACACCCTCTTGGCTGTTCTTTGGAACAGCCTCTACATGCCCGGATATCCGCTATGCGACATCGTTTGCGGCACCGGATGAAGCGATTGTGCTTTCAACGGAACACAAGACCGTTTTGGTCGTCTCCGACATGGAATACGGCAGGGCGCTCGCTCAGGCGCGAGACTGCGAAGTCAAATGCCCTGCCACGTTGAAGCTTGCTTATCCTGAGAGCGCAAGCCCCGCGGCATGGGCGCTCGCGCTGCTGATTCGACTCAAAATCAGAACCGTATACGTTCCTAAGATGTTTCCATTGGGCGTTGCAAAGGTGCTTGAGGACAACGGAATCGCTGTAGAAGTCGGAAGAGACAACCCGTTCGAGAAAATGCGCATGGTAAAGAGACCGCAGGAAATAGCTTTCATCGCCACAGCGCAGAAGGCGGCTCGCGCGGCAATGAAAGCTATCGGAGACGCAATAAAACGCGCAATACCAGGCAAAGGCGGCGTGCTGATGCTCGACGGCAAGTTGCTCACTTCTGAACGAGCAAGGGAAATCGTGCGCCGCGAGGTTCTGGCGCGCGATTGCATCGATGAGGGCACGATAATCGCAGGCGGCACACAGGCGGCGAATCCACATGAGTCGGGGCATGGCCCGCTCAAGACAGGCGAGTGGATTGTCTGCGATATATTCCCGCGCAGCCTGGAGACAGGATACTGGGGGGACATGACCCGAACGTTCATGAACGGCGCTCCAACCCCAGAGCACAAGCGCATCTACAACGCTGTGCGCAAAGCCCAGAAACTCGCGCTCTCAATGATACGCGCGGGCGTAGACGGTTCCAACGTTCATAGCGCTGTTGCGAAATCCATGGAAGACTCGAATTTCGAGACCTATACAGGCAACGATGGACTGGGGCGCGGCTTCATACACTCAACCGGCCACGGTGTAGGGCTGCAGATTCACGAAATGCCTCGCCTATCTCCCAGTGGGGGCAAGCTGGAGGCCGGGATGGTGGTGTCCGTGGAGCCAGGCCTGTACTACCCCGAGCTAGGCGGAGTAAGAATCGAAGACTTGGTAGTAGTGAAGGAAGACGGAGTTAGGATTCTGTGAAACAGATTGCGCGGATTGCAGGTTTTATGATACCATTTTGCGATAAGAAAACAGCTTTGTACTTAACGGATTCCAGGCAATAATGATTAGATTCCACCCCGCTTTGAAAAACCGGTCGCTACTGTCTTTGAACGACTTTTCGGACGAAGACATGATGCGCGTCATCGACCTCGCAATAGCTCTTAAGAAAAGGCGCGCGGAAGGTGTTCGCGGCGATTTGCTCCGTCGTAAAAACATAGCGCTTGTTTTCGAAAAAGGCTCAACGCGCACGAGGTGCTCGGCGACAGTCGCGGCTCGTGACGAGGGTGGCAACGTAGAGTACCTCACACGCGCGGACACCCATTTCGGCGTTAAGGAATCAGTAAAAGACACGGCTCGTGTTCTAGGGCGCATCTTTGACGGTATACTTTTCCGCGGCTACGCGCAAAAAACCGCCGAGCAGCTCAAGCAGTACTCTGGCGTACCAGTATGGAACGGCCTTACCGACGAATCACATCCGACGCAAATACTCGCAGACCTCATGACCATGAAGGAAGCATTTGGCGATATAAGTGGGAAAAAAGTCGTATACATAGGTGATGGCCGCAATAATGTAGCCAATTCCCTCATGCTCGGATGCGCGAAAGCAGGTGTGAACTTCTTCAACTGCACTCCGCAGGAGCTACTACCTTTGCACGAGCTGGTTGAGGAGTCCATTAGCGTGGCCGCGAGAAACGGGAGCAAGGTCGAGGTCGGTAGCGACCCAACAGCCGCGGTTGAAGGCGCAAACGTGATCTACACCGATGTGTGGGTCTCAATGGGCGAAGAAACCAAAAAGGAGGAACGCCTGAGACTTCTTGCTCCGTATCAGGTAAACATGAAGTTGGTTGAAAGCACCGGGAACTTGGGCAAAGAGTTGATTTTCATGCATTGCCTGCCCGCCTTCCACGACAACGAGACAGAGGCGTCGCGCGAGACCGGCGCACTGGAGGTGACCGACGAAGTGTTTGAATCTTGTTTTTCAAAAGTGTTTGACGAGGCCGAGAACAGGATGCACACCATAAAGGCACTGTTTGTCTCTGCTCTCGCCGAATGACATCTTTCACACATAACAAAACAACGGCGGGCGCGCCACTTACGCGCCAGAGGGCAACATGCACATAACAGACTACAGCTGGACTGAGTTTCAGAATATGTCGATGCCGGAGAAGGTTATAAGCCTCTCCCGCAACGATGGCACGCCGTTCCACACGCTCTTCGCACAGCAATTCAACAAGGCAAACCTCGACAGGCTGTGCCGACTTGCCACCGAAATCCGAACCATTGCCAAAACACGCTATGGAATGACTTTCCTGCGCAGCCTGCTTGCCCACAAACGGGCAATGCTGTACTTTACACAGCCCAGCTCGCGCACTTTCCTGTCATTTCTATCCGCATGCCAGATCACCGGGCTCAACGTCGGCGAAGTGCGCGACACCGCCACCTCAAGCGAGTACAAAGGTGAATCGCGCGAGGATTCCATACGCACCTTCAGCTCGTATTTCGATATGATCATCATGCGCTCGCAGGAAAAGGGGCTGGCAGAGCACATGGCATGGACGCTTTCGAACTCCGAACGCCCAATCCCCATCATAAACGCCGGTTCAGGAAAGGACCAGCACCCGACGCAGGCACTTCTAGACATCTACACGCTCAAGCGGAGCTTTGAGCGCCGCGGCGGCTTGCGAGACAAGACAGTGATGTTCGTGGGCGACCTCGCCAGAGGACGGACCGTGCGCTCGCTCTCTCACCTGCTACAAAACTACGAGAACATAAAGCAGGTGTTCGTTGCTCCGGAACCCCTGCAAATAGGGCAGGACGTCCTAAACAGCCTTACTTCGCACGGGGTACAATGGGAGGTCACTTCCGACATGCACGCTTGCCTGCCCGACGTCGACGCCGTGTACATGACTCGTATGCAAGACGAGTGGGACTCCACCCAAGGAGAGAGCGCCAAGATAGACACCTCGCGGTTCAAGATCGGCGTGGAGGAAATGCGCCTCTGCAAACCTGACGCTATCATCATGCACCCACTTCCGCGGCGCGACGAGATATCAACGGGGGTCGACCACGATCCGCGCGCAATGTACTGGCGCCAAATGCGCAATGGCATGTGGATACGCGCCGCTCTGATCGCTTCAACCTTTGACTGCGCCGGCCGCATCAACGAATTTCACCGGGAGAACCTATAGCACATGCAGCCAATTCTCGCGACCCTCATATTCGACGCTTACACAACATCCAGTTTCGTCAACCAGATCATACTGCTGCTCCTTGTAGCACTGTCTGTCTATACGCTGTGGTTGATAGTTGGAAAGCTCTCCGACATAAAGATTATAGACCGGCTCAACACCAAGTTCAGCCGCCAGTACCGCGGCCGCGCGCACCCGTCACAGCTTTTCATCGAGGCTCAGGGCAATTTCGCGCCAGGCATACCCATGGCAACCATTTATTCCGAGGTCATGAAGGAGTTCATGAGCATAATGCGCAAGCGCGGCATTCAGGAAACGGATTTTGTTTCGTGGCAGCTTGGAGCCATGGGCACGGCTATCTCGGAGACGGAGATGGCGTCCCTTAGAGCCGTTGCCGAAAGCAACCTTTCCGAGCAGATACTGTTCATTGAATCTAAAATGTCAGTTCTAGCAACATGCGTCTCAACCGCCCCTTCGCTCGGTTTGTTCGGCACAGTGTACGGCGTCATGGAGTCGTTCATGGCAATGGCTCAGTCCGGCTCCGCGCTTATGGTAAAAGCCGTCGCACCCGGCATATCCGGGGCGCTCTTGACAACAGTCGCCGGTCTGGCAATCTCCATCCCCGCGAGTCTGTTTTATAACCACATAGGCGATAAGGTCAGAGCCACGACCGTCAAGGTAGAGAACTTCACAGACGAGCTAGTCGCCGATATAGCCCGTCTGCACATAATCCCCATCGAGGGCAAAGTTTAGAATGTCACGCCGGCACCGCAGCACCATCAGGCCCAAAGCCGAAATGAACCTCACGTCTATGATGGACTTGACGTTCCTGCTGCTTATTACGTTCATAATCACCTTCCCGCTCATTGAACAAGGGTTTGAAGTTTCTCTTCCCAAAGGGAAGGCCACTCCTATCGAAGCGGACCAGAAACCAGCGGTCGTGACGATCGACAAGGAGGGACGCATTTTCCTCGGACAAGATTTTATTTCGGCCGAGGACCTCGTTGGCAAGCTTAAAACACTGCACGCCGAAAATGCCGAACTAAAACTCATTATAAGAGGTGACGCCGATGTCAACTACGGCAAGGTCGTTGAGATAGCGCATTCGGCAAACGGAATTGGCATAAAAAAATTAGCTCTCGCGACGCAGGAACCATAAACCACCTCTCTTAAGAAGCACCATGACACCCCCGTACAAAAAAGGACTCAAAGTATCACTAGCGACGCATGCCGCGATGCTTCTGGCTCTTTTCGTCTCCGGCTTCATCAACGGTTGCTCCATCTTGAATAGAGAAAAAGAGCCAATGCCGGATATCGAGTTCACAGTGGAGATTCCCGAGGATATGGTTGCCGACGCTGCTGAAACAGACACTCCTGAAGAAGAAGTCCCTGCTCCCGAACCAGAACCGCTCAAAGAAGAAGACATCCCCGCCCCCCCCGACCCCGTGCCTGACGAGATAAAAGATCCACCTCCAGAGCCCCCTAAGAAAAAAGAAAATCAAAAGGTACCAGTGAAAAAAAGCACCAAAGTGATCGAAAAGAAACCTGATAAGAAAAAACGCGAAATCATCCCCCATCTTCCTAAAAACACAACAACCGTCAAAACACCCAAAGGTCCAAAGCTAACCCCCTCCGAGATCAAGAAGCTTCTGGAAGCGGGAGCTACTCCCGGCGAAACCACAAGCGTGCCGGGGGAAAATGAACGTTGTCTCGCAAGCATTAAGAAAGAACTCTATGCAAGGTGGATACAACCTCCACTGGCAAACAAAACCGCCCGTCCAGCCACGATAGAAATATCTCTTGGCGCTTCCGGCGCAGTACTGGGGAGAAAGCTTGTCTCGTCCTCTGGCAACAAGGAGTTGGACGATTCCGCCATGTCGGCCGCCATCGCCGTCCCCGTCTTCAATAATCTGACTCCGGGATTTCTGAGAAAGTATAAAACTGTAACCATTGAATTCGAACTGGAGTAGAACCGTGCGCAAAAAAACAACGACACAACTTTTCGCCATTATGGCTATCGTGGCCGGCCTTGCCGGTTTCGAGTCAATAGCCATACCGCCACCGAACATCCCCGTGTCCCCACTTGCCCGGGCAGAACCTGACTTGCTAACGGAATATGAGCGCAAGACGCTGACGATGGAACTTCAGCGCCTTACACGGGATGTAAAGGAGGCGCGCCGAAACGCCGCGCAGGATCCCTCGCTCGATCCGCTTAAGGCGGCCGTGGAAGCTGCTAAAAACTCCGCTGACCGCACTAAGATAATCGAGGCGCAGGGTGTGCTGGCAAAAGCAACTGAGGAGCTCCTGAATAAACAAGAAGGTATGCCTGAGAAGATAAAGCGCTTACTCGATGTCGGCACACTCCTGCGCTACGACCAACAGGACAAAAAAGAGCAGCGCACACGCAGAGGCCCCTCAGCCCGCCGTTTGGTAATCGAAGGCAACACTGTAATTGAGATCGGGCCGCCTCCTGTGACTCCGATCCAGAAAACCACTAACGTCGTTGACACAGCCACGTCCTATACAAACCTCGCCCCAGACAGGATTTCCATATTCCCGGCCACAGACGTCGCAACGCCCGAAAAACCTAAGAAAGCAGAATGACAGGTTGAAAGTAAAAACCCTTTCAATAGAAGAGCAAGAAGCGCGTTTCCGGCAATCACTCAAAGTAGTGCCATTCCGGAACGCCAGCGCAGTTGTCCGCCCGGGAGCAGGCCTTAACGAAATCGAAGTGGAAGTGGAACTTCAGTACGAGGGACTTTTCATGAATTTTTTTCGCCGCTTTTTCAAACTACGTACGAAAAAGCGCTATCTGCTTGAAGGCGTCGGCAAAATAGCCTTCGAGGCAATAGATGGCAAAAAGAACTTCGAACAGCTTATTGACGAATTCGCTGAAAAGGAAAAGCTCACGTTCTTCGAGTCACGCGCGCTTCTCGGGCAGTACTACCAGACCCTCACTCGCCGCGGCCTCATCGTCCCGACAGTTTCGGCTCAACGGTCTTAGAAAAAGAGAAACACCTCCTTCCTCTTTTACCGAACTGGGTTTTATCGGATGGAGTCAGGATTGATTTGTTTTGTATCCATTGGTGTTCCGTCTGGATAGAAGACAGTATATGCAACTATTGAACCGTTCGTTTCTACAAGTGGCATTTTAATTTAACTTCCCCCAATAAACCTCATGGTGCTCATCTGTGGCGGAATTTCCAAAAAACAAATACGGCCAGAACTACCATGACGCCTACGCCTATTGTCAAGGCTCTGCGACAATGTGAAGGGGAGTGCTCAATTGGTTGCGTGGCAGTGTCTTGCATCCTTGTCGATGCCGTAATTTTACCGGATTCTGAAACGGCGGCCTCTGGGGATTCCGGAGCGGCTGGAGGCGGCTCGGGTTTGAGCAAGCCAGATGCTAGTTCGTAGTCTCGGATGATTTCAATTATGTTGTTGGTGCCAGTAGGCGTTGTGATGCGCTGCTTCTGCAATTCGGCAGCCGCCTTTCGCAGTTCATTGCTTCGCCATGACGGATCAAGCTCTACAATGTTGTCATCCCATGCCGCCCAGTTGCCAAACACACAATGCGTCACCGCCCACTTCAAAAAGTCAATGTGTTTCTCCCGATCCTTGGACGAAGCGGCTTTAGCCTGCGCATAGTATTCCATGCGTATGCGGTTGTGCTCGCTACTACTACGCCATGGCTGTGTCATGACGTTTGTAGCCAGAACAAAACCCGCATCCCCCGCGTGCTGTATGTAGAGTGTTATAGCTGTAGAACGAAGTGTTTCCGGGTAATCTTGCCCACTATACTTGAGAAGACGCGGAAGGCTTTCCTTGACATCCGTATGCGACATCGTTATTAGTGTTGTTGATGCGGCACAGTCCCGTATATCCTCATTCCCTGTAAACTGAAGTTGCTCTCTTATATTTTCATCGAGCAGTGACATCATCTGGGTACTGTTAATAGAATGTTCCTTCATGAAGCGATCGACTGCCGCAGATTTGTCATCGCCGATTAACTTAGAATCCAACTTTGTTATAACGAAATATTCTTTCGCATTGGCAAATGTCTGTAGCAAAAGGCATATAATTAGCAATGTGATATATTTTATGTTCATATAAGAATCCATTTATTTATGGTCATATCCATCCTTTAACATGCTTGATCTACCGACTGGAGCGTTACTTAGGTGATGGATTTTGTTTGTTATTACTGGCATTTCGTACCAAACCCCGTATATGTCACCTAGTGGTATGTCGCGTTTTGTGACATCTGAGGCGCCAAACATTAGCAGCCGATGCACCAATGCATGATGCCTCAACTCCTTTACGTAATAAGACAAAGACGACTCTCCCGTCCAGTCTTCTGGCATCCATGCATGATCTACATAATTATCTGGCACAAAAAAACCGGCCTCGTCCGTATAAATGTCGGGCAGTCCTAGTTGATGCCCCAGTTCGTGCGCAAGCGTATTCGGGGGTGAAACCCCTCTTAAAATTGTTCCACCTTCATCATTAAAAGCGCCGAATATGGGATATACAAATTTATCCACAACGTAGGCCTCAAAACCTTCTTGAGCGGGAAGGGATGAAACCAACGAAGAAACTGCAACCTCGTTCCCGTTGTCCAGCTCATACCACTCCTGTCTGTTTGTAAACGCAATGCTTTGCAAGGTAAGAGATATTCCGATCTGGTCTAATATGCCATTGGCCACACTTACCCAGTTTGTGCATTGGGTGGAGGTTGCTGCAGGTTCAGTGCCGTTATCTTTGCATGTTACCATGAATCTCACTGGTATCGTCTTCCGGCTATGCCCCTCAAACGATATTTCCGGAGCGGGGTGGACGAGGTCTTTGATTTCAACCGATACCGTCTGCAATGCCCCGTTGTACAGCCCCATCTCCACTTCACGCCCATTTGGATTGCCATTCCAGAAACTTACGCTTGTAGGATCGTATGGAACCCACTCTATGTCGGCGTCTGGCACCCACTCGGCTGGTTCAACGGCGATTCTGAACGTTCCGAAGCCTCCATCCGCAGGCACACCGGATGGGTTGATGGTTCGGTTGAAGATGTTCGTCTCGGTTGTTATGGGTTCAAGCTCGATGTCAACAACCACAAGCTCCGCCGTCTGCGTTATGTTGGTGTAAAGCGGGTGCGTCGCAACGACCATGGTGCGAAGCGGGGCGCCCGGCATTACATATACCTCGCCCGCTCCGGCAAGCGATGCGGAGTAGAACGGATTTTCAGCGGCTTGGAGAGAGTCGAAAATGTATGTCGGATACCCTATCGGCCCAGTCGAGGCAATCTCCCAGTCGGCAAGCTGACCGTCCGATGAAACGACGGAGAAAACGTTGGTGGCCGGGCCGTGCGACTTCATGACGGCGCGGGTGCGGTTGAGGTCGAACTTTATGACATCGACGCGCGTGGTGGAAGTGATCAGCGGATGGCCGAATGCGTCGGCCACCATCCTGTGGCTGGCCGTCTGGATCCTAGTTTTCACTCAGTGGTTGCGGGTTCGCTTTGATGATGGCTTCGGCGTACTCCCTGAATTGGGGATCGGCGTTTCCGGACGCGGCAATCGTCCGCAACTCGTCATACGTGCAGGATCTGAGCAGATAAATGGCGTCCGTTCTGGAATCCAGCCTGACACGTTCGTTGGCGTTTGTGGTCAAGTCATTGAGAAACCAGAAATATTCCATCCTGTTTCTATCGGGACTACGCAGATGCTTGAAATAACCCTCGGCTATTCGAACGAGAATATCGCGGTCTTCACCTTGGAGGTTCACAATGCCCCTTTCTGTGATATTTACACTATTATAGGCAAGTTTCTTTCTCCAATGTCGTAAGTCTTCAAAGTTGTATCCCCAAAGTTCAGTTGAGCGACCAATGTACATACCAGCATCGCCGGGGTAATAATAGTCTGAAACGTACACAATGACTTCATCCCCCTTTTGGGGAACATCGAGAATATTAAAAAAAACAGTTAAAAAAACAGTAGCGGGGCTTTGAAGCCGTTCTCCGCCAAACATCCTGCCGGGGAAGACTTCTACTTTGAACAGCAGTCCAGCCCGCGCGGAGTCAGAAGCAGACCTACTCTTTTGGATTGCAGGATCATCCGCATTGGCGGGCTGAAAACTGGCAACGGTTCCTTCTATAACCGCTGTCGATGTTTTTGTCAGCTGCCCTAAAGTCGAACGCTCCATAATAAAAGTAGTCTCTGTGCCATCGTTGTATGGTGTGCGGATTTGAGGAAGTTGTCTGGTTCTTGCTGGATCCTCGATTATTGAAGCTGGCATTTTTCGCTCGTTTAGCAGGAATAGCGCACATGCCGCACTGAACAGACCAACCAAGACAATAGCATTTATTGTTTTTTTGTGCTTCATTTTATTCATCCCCTTTCGGAAGTATGAACTTCAGGTAATTTGTGTTGGAGTTAGTCCAGACCCAGTTTGATTCCGGATCCAGATGCGAGAGAGCCGAGCTTCCGCGCATATGGCATTGTTTTCCCGCCGGAACCACTGTGTTGTGGCAATATGGGTAGTCAGATCCCCTAAGTATATCGTTATTGTACACCAGTCCTAGAGAGTGCCCGAGTTCGTGGCAGGCTGTGACGGCCATGCTCCACGACAGATTGTCGTAGGACAGCGGCAGCGGCGGGATGGAAATGTTGTTAGAATGGCAATTATAGATAATATTGCGGTGTCCCCAAACGCTCACTTTTGCCATGTCGTCGGAGGGGTTCGCATTAGGTTTTAGATCGTGGAAATCGCAACCCCCTCCAACACCCCAAGAATAATAATATACGGGGTCTAAATTGTACTCTCCATGAACGACCCTGACGAACGTATAAGGCTGAACCAATCCAGAATCACTGTCAACGATCCTGATGTTCGCCCCGGTCTGGTCGTAGAACTCCTCGACCTGCGCCTTGATCTGGGTTTTCATCGACGTCCATTGGGAGCTTGTAATCGCGGGATACAAAAGAGTGCCATCCGCAGCTCTAAGCTCGGTGCGAAGCAAGGAAACGGCATCGTTTTCATAAACCAGCCGTGCAACCTGCGGTATGAACACATGTTTCCTGGCTTCGCTTAATATTTCGTATGTCCTCGGATTGTACACGCGGGCCACGACAGTGCAGATCGGCGGCGGGACAGGCTCCCCGACATTTGATGCAGGAAGGCTGCGGTGCGCGTGCTCCGTCGAACTCAGTCCATAGAATGTTTCGGGGCCCGAGGCGGCGGGGAGATCAATGCCGTAGTCGCGTATTCCATCCCATTCGAAGCTTTCCGTTCCAAAGTCCAAAGGAAGACGCCTTATCGAATTTAATGAATCTGACACATCGATCCAATCAACAAACTGCTCCGCTCCACCATCGCATTCCCTGACAACGGACAGGTTGAACGCGAGCCAAGTATATCCTCCGTCTGGTGGCGTTGGCGACACCTGGACCTTGAAACTACCCGTCTCACCGAGGGAAGGCGAGAAATTGTAAATTGTCGTTTCATCTTCAAGGAACTTGACTTCAATCACCGTCAACCGTATGCTGTCCTTCAATTCCAACCCCGATGAATGCCCGGGGTATTCCAGCCCAAGCTCTACATCCCGCAAATAAGAGCTGGCCTGCACACCCTCGACATAGAGCGCACTTGGCCTTTCTATAAAAAACCACCTGACCTCGCCGGCATCATCCAATGCAATGGGAACTCGTTTTGCCGCATCCGCCCAAAGCCTGACTCTTCCGGAGCCTTCAGAAACAACCTTGAGAACAACCTCTCCGAAAGGCATGGCATATGCCCCGTCATTCAAATTAAGGTTAACCCGCCGCATGACATTTGTCGCCGTAAAACCGCCTTGACTTTCTTCCAGAGAATCGTCGAGATCATCGATCTTGCCGTCATAGTCCGAGTCTACATCAAGGTCGAGAAGAATGCTCGTGAACGTGGCCGTATCGTTTGCGGTCTGAACAAATGGATGCGTGGCGGTGATGGCGTAGTCCTGCGGGATGGAGCCGGGGGAGACCCAGACTTCCGCGAGGCCGGAGAGGGTCTGGAATCCGGTGCCGCCCGTGGCGGTGGCGTACAGCCGCGCGCCGTCCGCGACGAACGGCTCGATGCGCCAGTCCGCCGGGCCGGTGGACACTGTCGTATTTAAGGAGACTTTGACACGCTCGTCGGAGCCGCATTGCGCCCCGTAGGCGTCCTTTTCAATATCGACATCGACGATGTGCAACGCACCGCCTTCGCTTCCAAACGCGCCTGTTATCGGATCGTTGAAATCGGCACTCACTATGTAATCGCCCGCAGGGAGCGAGGGGCTTGTGCTGAACTCGCATCCCATTCCGTAATTCACGATCTTATATCCGTCTTCCAGAACATACCATTCGGTGTTTCCGGCCCAGTCGCCAAAAGAATAACTTGCAGTTTCGCCTGCCGCTATCCAGCGCTCGCCTAGATCTACGTCTACCACTTCGATCGTCAGTTCGTCCGAGTAAAGCCAGCTGTTGTCGGATTTTAAAATGCCGTATTGCAGATCCGCTGAGGTGCCGGGGCCGGAGGCGTCGAGCCAGGCGTTGACGGTCATGTTGCGCCCGGTTTCGGCACTTCCCCCGGGGACGATTGTGGCAGAGTCGTCGCCAACCCCGATGCGTACAGAGGGGTGGGAAACGTCATTTGCCAGATACACCTTCGGCGTCATGCCGCCGGGGCATTCGTTCTGAAGCGACAGCAGATACGGGTCCTCGCGCCGCGCCACGCGCCAGACGGTCTCCTCCCATTCAGGGGCAATGCGCGCATCTGAAACGTCCACATCCCCGTCGTCGTTGCGGTCGGGCTTGATCTGCGCGTTTGCGGCGGTGAACCTGCGCGTTATACGCCGCAGAACTTCTTCTTCCGGCTCTTTGGATTCATCGTGTATCTCGAACTCAATCTGGCCTGTTCCAAAACCTGCAGAGGCGGACCTGGCCTCTATCGCGAGCAGCGACGACGGGGGCACACGCTTCCCCGCCGTAACTATTTCGCCATTCAGACGCAGCCTGAGACCCGGGGAGATTGAAGCCACTTCCCAGTATATATTGTCTTCGCCCGAGCAGTCGCAGTAGTCGTAGCATTCCATCGGCTCCGGGATGCGGAACATCAGGAAATCGTCCTCGCCCTCGGCAACTGAGGTCTGGGTGTGGTCTTCACTGCCGTTTAAATCATCGTCATCGGAATTAACTCGTATGAAACCCGGAGCGCATGAACAGTCCGCTTGAATGCTTTCCAAAGCAGCGCAGCCTTTATCGTGGATGCAGCCCGTAGCCGATCCCTCTATAGTTTTATGCACGTAGCCGCAGGCAACGCATGGGTCGCCGTCTCCCAGATGCCTGTGCGCCGATATGTGGCTGGGGCCGGAGAAACCGAAAAGGCTTTCCGGGGGCGAGATGCATGCACTGATGGTGCCGCTATTGGCTATAAGCCTGAATACCCCGGGAGCCATCTCGGTGAAGGCAAAGGCATCGCCTAGATCCCACTGTATCTTGTCCTGGGCGAAAATAGGGGATACGGCCTCGCCAAGATCAATGTTGAGCATGGGATCGGGACCATGGAGGCAGACATCGCCCCACAGGGGCGCGATGCCGGCCTCAAGGTCGATCGTCGCAAACCCCATTAAGCCGCGGGCGTCAGGAACCGCGCTGCCGGAGAAGACGCCCGACGGATCGTCGAGGACGAACGCGCCGGAGTCGCCTCCGCTCCGCACTCCGGAGGGCGTCGGAGCTGCCATTGGCTGCATTTCAGAGGGATCGGCTGCGGCAAGCCTCACGACAGGGTGTCCCGCCCCGAGCAGGGCGAACGGATATTCCACGCCGGGCGTAAGATACAGGCTCCAGCTCTGCGCGTCTTCGAGCGGCAGACGCAGCGATCCGATGGACAAAGTGCAACGGGTTTCATCCGGCAGAGATCCCAGCAGCTTTACCACCAGATTTGTCGCCCCTGCGCTATGTCCCCATATGGGATTCGCCAGCCATTCCTCCGGGTCGATGCCATCGGGGTACCCGTCGCCGTCCTCGTCGGGATCAAGCGGGTTCATGCCGGAGGAGATTTCCTCGCCGTCAGAAAGACCGTCGCCGTCGGTGTCGGCGAGATGCGGGTCGGTGTGGTATAGCAGGATTTCGTAGGCGTCGGGGATGCCGTCGGAGTCGGTGTCATCGCCCGTGATTTCGCCGAATGCGCTCCAGCGCAGCTCGAAGCGAGAAGCGTCTCCAATTGCTTCGCAGAGCGGGGTCGAGGTGATGTTGGTGCCGTCGGTATGCCAGACGGTGGAGCATACGTGGCTGTTGGAGGAGCAGGCGGAATCCGGCAATGACACTAGCGCGGTCTCTCCGCCGTTATATGCCTGCGCACCGATGACAAACCGCTCGGGCATGGCATTCGTGCCTATGTCGTAACGGAAGACGAAGTCGCCGGAATTGAAAAGCTCGGCCTGGAAGGAGACGGGGGCGTTTGTGGCACGGTCCGGAAGCGCGTTCTGCCATGTGAAGCGGGTCGAGCCGCGCTGTGTCACGTCGTGCCAGAAAAGCGACTGTGCGGAGTTCGGCAGCAGATGCCAGTTGTCCTCCGGCACGATGCCAAGTGAAGTCCGGAGAGGAGCGAGAAACGAAACTCCCGAGGAATCCGGCATCATCCGGCCTTTGGGCGAGGTGAAACGCCGTTCTTCAAGTGCAATCGTGCCGCTCGACGACACATAGACCGAGTCCAGCGTGTTGGTGCCGAGTGTGAAGCTCCAGCCATCTTCGGGCTTTAGCAGAAAGCCGTCGACAGCCGCGCCGCGCTTCCGCCAGACATCATGCACCGTGGCGTTTGTAGGCGCGTTGAAATCGAAGACCACATTCGTCTTCGCCGCCACAAGCGCGAACCCCGCCGCTTTCTGTGCATCGGAAAGCGACGGTCCGTCGTCAAGCGTTCCGGAAGTGAACCAGTTGGTGAAATCATACGACCGGAGCGCACTCGGCTTCGAGCCTCCAAACACAATCACGCCGGATATGAACACTACAAAAACTGCCCTTGCCAACGGCGGCAACCTGCAAAATGCGCCGACGGCTCTTTGGAAATCCTCGTTCTTCGATAGAAAGGAAATCAGTAACGAGAAAAGGACAAATGTCCACAGCAGGCAGATCAGAAAGACCGCCATGCCATTTGCGTTTGTGATTGAAGTTGTCATCTCACTGTAAATATGGTTGCGTCGCCTCCGATTG
Source organism: uncultured Lentisphaerales bacterium (assembly GCA_964405775.1). Lineage (GTDB taxonomy): Bacteria > Verrucomicrobiota > Kiritimatiellia > RFP12 > UBA3636 > JAAZFF01. Next base: position 2,892 of record CAYOPG010000045.1, on the reverse strand, counting down.
CGATTTGCACGTTGTTGGACGCCGTGGCATCCAATGAGACCGAGACGTTGAATGTCCGCACGTGTTCCGACCACGCCTTGAGCGCGACATTCGTGGAGACTTCCGTATCGGCTAACACGGCTTCCGTCATACGTGGCAGAGTCGCGGCATTGGATTGGAATTGCAGAACGCATGCGAACGCGCTGCAGAAAACCAAATATTCAACGGGAGTCTTCATGTTCACGGCCTCGATTCCGGTTTAGTGGAAGGCTGTCAGTTAATCAACTAGCCCCCAAATTAGGTGAAAACCAGACAAAAGTCAACCTATAAAACCGGGAGTGGAATTGCAATCCGCCGCCGTATCCATCACACGTCACCATGAACCTCACTGGAATTGTTCTGCGACTATGCCCTTCAAATGATATTTCAGGTGCGGGGTGGACAAGGTCGTTTATTTCAACCGACACCGTTTGCACGGCTCCGTTGCACAGCCCCATCTCGACTTCACGCCCATTGGAATTATCATTCCAGAACCTTACGCTCGTCAGATCGTATGGAATCCATTCTATGTCGGTGTCCGGGATCAAGTCAGCCGGCTCAACGGCGATTCTGAATGTCCCGAATTGTCCATCAGTTGGCACGCCCGAGGGGTTTATGGTCTGGTTGAAAATCGTCGTCTCGGTCGTGATGGGTTCAAGCTTGATGTCCACCACGACAAGCTCCGCCGTCTGCTGTATATTGGTGTACAGGGGATGCGTCGCCGTGACCGTGGTGTGAAGCTCCACCGCTTCTTTTGCGTCGTAGTTGGCACCTTGCCACGTGTGAAAGGTGTCTATGGCAGTTGGGATGTTCATCTGCGGCGGAGTTTCCAAAGTCCCAAAGCAGCTAGAATTACCAGAACACCTACGCCTATCGCCGGGGCGGTGCGGGAACATGGGGCTTCGTTCTCCGTGGGCTGTGTGGCAGTGTCCGGCGTTCCTTGCGGTGGCGTTGTTTTGCCGGACTCTGCCACAACGTCCTCTGAGGATTGCTGGACGGCCGGAGGCGGTTCAGGTTCTCGCAAACCAGATGCGATTTCGTAGTCGCGAAGGATATCTTCAAGTATGTTTGTTCCAATCGTAGTTGTTGGCATGAGTTTCTGGGCTTCCACCGCGGCTCTCCGCATTTGGTCTGTACGCCATGATGGATCCAGCTCGTTCAACTGCCTGTCCCATGTCTTAAAACCTCCGCTCCTGTCATAAGCTGCTGCCCACTTCAGAAGCTCAATATATGCACCTTTGTTCTCCGGCGAGGCTACTTTAGCCTTGGTGTAGTATCCCATACGTATACGGTTATGCTCACTACTACTACGCCAAGCCTGTGTCATTACATTTGTAGCCAGAACAAAGCCAGCGTCGTCTGCATGCTGTATGTAGAGCGATACAGCATCAGCGCGTACCGCCTCGGGATAGTCCTGCCCACTGTACTTAAGAAGGCGCGGAAGGCTCTCGTCAACATCCGTATAGGTCATGGAAATCATGGTGCCAAACATGGCGACGTCACGCATACCGGGAATATCCGTGAACGAGCGCTGTTCCTCAATATTGGCATCAAGCAGCTTCATCATCTGCATGCTGTCAAGCGAATGCTTTTTCATATAGAGACGCACGGAGGCTTGTCGATCATCGCTGGCTAGCGATTCGTCAAGTTTAGTTAAAACAATATGTTGTGTTGCGGACGCCGCGAAGATAAGGAAAACGTACGCGAATGTGGTGATTGGAAGTTTCATCTTTGCTTGTCTCCTCATCTGTGATCGTATTGAGTTTCCTTAATGTTAGAGCGCCCAACAGGAGCGTCACTTATCTTGTATTCTCTAGCCCATGTATTTGTATTAAATTCGTACCATACGCCGTGAATGTTGCCAAGCGGTATGTCCCGCTGAATACCGGCTGATTTCTTGCCATGCATAAGCAACCGCCTCAATGTTTCCCAGTGCCTAAGCTCATGTCTGTAATATGACAGTGCGGGATCTCCAGTCCAATCTGCCGACATCCATGCTTTGGTGACGAAGTCGTCTGGCACAGACCCCGTGGAGTCTGGTGACGCATCGCTATAAATATCCCTAAATCCCAACTGATGGCCTAGCTCATGCGCAAGAACTGTTCCGGTGGAGATACCTGTTAGAACGGCTCCCTCATAAGTGTTGTTTGCCACTACATCCCTACCTATAAACCTATTTCACATACACCTCGAAACCCTCTCCAGAGGAAAAAGATGATCGCAACGCCGTATTGTCAGATACATTGTAATAATCCAGCTCATACCACTCCTGTCTGTTTGTAAACGCAATGCTTTGCAAGGTAAGAGATATTCCGATCTGGTCTAATATGCCATTGGCCACACTTACCCAGTTTGTGCATTGGGTGGAGGTTGCTGCAGGTTCAGTGCCGTTATCTTTGCATGTTACCATGAATCTCACTGGTATCGTCTTCCGGCTATGCCCCTCAAACGATATTTCCGGAGCGGGGTGGACGAGGTCTTTGATTTCAACCGATACCGTCTGCAATGCCCCGTTGTACAGCCCCATCTCCACTTCACGCCCATTGGAATCGCCATTCCAGAAACTTACGCTTGTCGGATCGTATGGGAGCCACTCTATGTCGGCGTCGGGCACCCACTCTGCGGGTTCAACGGCAACCCTGAAGTTCCCAAAACCTCCGTCTGTCGGTACGCCTGATGGGTTAATGGTCTGGTTGAAGATGTTCGTCGCGGTCGTGATGGGTTCAAGCTCGATGTCCACAACCACAAGTTCCGCCGTCTGCGCTATGTTGGTGTAAAGCGGGTGCGTCGCAACGACCGTGGTGCGAAGCGGGGCACCCGGCATTACATATACCTCGCCCGCTCCGGCAAGCGATGCGGAGTAGAACGGATTTT
>CAYOPG010000044.1:0-18325 GCA_964405775.1 uncultured Lentisphaerales bacterium | reverse complement strand
GCTTGCCCGTTTCCTGACCACTATGGGATGCTAGTGAAAACAATTCACTCCGTCGAGTATCAGAGCTTGCTGGGCTGGCTACGCGCACAGCGGCAGAGCCGTAGCCTGACAATGCGCGACGTAGCGGCGAAGCTGGGGGTTCCGCATTCGTGGGTTGGCAAGGTCGAGACCGGCGAGCGGAGACTGGATGTCTGCGAGTACGTGGCACTCTGTCAGGCGATCGGTTGCGACTTCCAAGGGGGCATGCAAGTCCTAGCCGATCCGGTGAAAACGCCTCCCGCCAAACATCGGTAATCTGGGACTTTCGACGCTCGACTTTCGACCTTCGGGAAGCGACGGAAAAACAAGGGACAGGTCTTAAATTTTCCTCCCGGGGATTCTGTCACGGCGGCGGCAAGGGATTCAGAGCGGCGGTCATGGACCGCACGTGCCGCCCTCCACCGCGGATACGCTGGGAGACAGAGCTGGCGGCAGAACTCGACATCCTGTTGCGGGGTGATCGGTCGGATCGGTCGGATCAGACCGATGGCATCGACAGGAGGCGACAGAATCGCCCCCAACTCACGCACTCATGCACTCCCGCACTCATGCACTCGCGCACTCGCGCCCCGCTATTCGCCCGGTGCCGTTGTCTCGTCCGCGAACAGCTTGTATTCGACGGAGTCGACGAGGGCTTGCCAGGAGGCTTCGATGATGTTGGGCGAGACGCCGACGGTGCCCCACTGGCGGGAGCCGTCCGATGACTCGATTAGGACGCGGGTGACGGCGGCAGTGGCTTCGTTCGGGTCGAGGATGCGCACACGGAAATCCGTTAGCACGACGTCCGAGATTTCGGGGTAGAAGCGGGCGAGAGCCTTGCGCATCGCGTGATCGAGCGCTTCCACAGGGCCCGAGCCTTCGCCGACCGTGTGCTCGGTCTCGTCGCCGACGTGCAGCTTAACGGTGGCTTCGCTGATGCACGGCTCGCCGCTGCCGCGCTTTTCAACGACGACGCGGAAGGATTCAAGTTCGAAGAAGGGTTTGTGGCGGTTGAGCGCTTTCTGGACGAGGATCTGGAAAGATCCGTCGGCAGATTCGAAGGCATAGCCTTCGCCTTCGCGAGCCTTTAGTTCGTCGAGGATCTGCTTCACGGCGTCGCGTGAGATATCGGCGTACTGCTCGCCCATCTGCTTGACGCGGTAGAGCACGTTCGAGGCGCCGGAGAGTTCGCTGAGCAGGATGCGGCGTTCGTTGCCGACGGCCTCGGGCGGGACGTGTTCGAACGAGACGGGATTCTTCTGCACGCCGGCGACGTGCGCCCCGGCTTTGTGGCTGAACGAGGCTTCGCCGACGTAGGGGGCGCGGATGTCGGGACGCTGGTTGACGAGATCGTCGACGTGGAGCGACAGTGCGCGCAGGTTAACGAGCTGCCCCGGCCCGATGCAGGAACAGCCCATCTTCAGTTCCAAGTTGGGGATAATCGTCGTCAGGTTCGCATTGCCCGAGCGTTCGCCGTAGCCGTTCATGCAGCCCTGCACCTGAACGGCACCGGCTCGGACGGCCTCTAGCGCATTCGCAACGCCGAGGCCGGCGTCGTTATGGGTGTGGATGCCGATATCAACGGTCGGGAAGAGGGCGCAGATTTTGCTGACGATGGCGTGGACCTCGTGCGGCATTGTGCCGCCGTTTGTGTCGCAGAGTGCGATCGTTGCCGCCCCAGCCTCAACGGCACGGCGCAACATGGCCGTCGCAAATTCGGGCGAATCCTTGTAGCCGTCGAAGAAATGCTCCGCATCGAAGACGACGCGGCGACCGTGCTGACGCAGGTACTCGATCGTCTCGGCGATCATCCGGCCATTCTCCTCCTCGGTCGTGCGCAGGACTTCTGCGACGTGGAGTCGCCAGGTTTTGCCATAGATTGCGCAGTGCTCCGTCTCCGCGCGCAACAGCGCCTCGACAAAGGTATCCTTCGCAACGTCCGTATCGGCGCGGCGGGTCGAGCCGAAGGCAACGATTTTTGACGTCGTCAAGTGCTCGCGGCGGATGTCCGAGAAGAACTGCATATCCTTCTCGTTCGACCCCGCGTAACCGCCTTCGATGAAGTCGACACCGAGCTCATCAAGGCTCAGGGCAAAACGAATTTTGCCGGCGGGCGAGAAGGTGATGCCGACGGCCTGTGCGCCGTCGCGGAGTGTGCTATCGTAGATTTGGACGTGGCGGTTCATGCGGTTCTCCCAGATTGAGCCAGCGAGGCGGCGGCGGCGGGGGCTTCGGTGAACAAGCCCGCATAGAGTGCACGCACGGCGTCGTGCAACGACGAATTGCGGATGCCGAACATCATGCTGATCTCGGACGAGCCTTGGTTGATCATCTCGATATTGATTCCGGCGCGTGAGAGGATGCCGACAACCCGGGTGCAAGTGCCGCCCGTGGGCGCAACCCTCTGGGGGTACGAACCACGCCAGTCCACCTGGTTGGAGCACCAGCTGCGCGCGGAGGCGCTCGCTTGCGAAGCTGGCGGCGTCGGATGGATACTCATGACGGCTGATGTAGGAGGATTCTCGCGCCCGCTCGCGGATTGCATACGTGCAGACGTGGCCGAGCGCACGGGGCTGTCGGCCGACTCCATAATGCTGACCGCAACCCATACGCATTCCGGCCCCCACGTCACCGACGCCCTCTGGTGCGAGCGGTCCGCGCTCGAAAGCGCCTACTTCGCTGATTTGCGGCGCCTACTCGCCGACAACGCTGCCGCAGCCTGGCATAACCGCGCCGAAGGCCAGCTCCTGCACGGTCACGCCGCCGCGCCGCACCTAGCCAGCAACCGACGCGTGCAGGACGCCGATGGCAAATGGACCAATGTGTGGAGCGACCCGAAAGGCACGCACAGCGGATACTTCGACCCGACCCTCGACATCCTCGCTGTCCGCAGACCTGACGGCGGCATCGACGCGCTACTGGTCAACTTCGGGTGCCACCCCGTCTGCTACGGCAGCCGCAGCCTCGGCATCTCCGGCGACTACGTCAGCTACATGAAAGACGCCCTCGAAAGCCGCGGACTGGTGCGCACCGCCATGTTCACCGTCTCCGGACATGGCAACATAGACCCACGCCACTGCGTACAGGACAACCGCGACATTGTGCAGCGCATGGGCGTCGAGCTCGCCGACACCATCGAAGGCGCGCTGAACACCCTCGCACCCGTCCTGGGCAGCGGCGCATGTGCGTTCAGCGAGCCGTGGGAGATTCAAACCACCTGGGACGTCTCCGGACGCCTGGCAATCTACTTTCCCCATCCAGGGCCGGGAGAAACAATCCGCACTTCCACCGCCTGCATCGCCGCAGGCGATTGCATAATCATAGGCCTCCCCGGCGAGGCCGTAAGCGAATACCGCCGCAAATTTGCAGAACGCAGCCCATTCACCACCACCATACTCGTTTCGCTCACAAACGATTTCATCGGCTACCTCACCACCGACGAAATCCTCTCTCAGGGCGCATACGAAGCCAACATCTGCCCATCCAACCCCATCGAAAGTGCGCTTACCGCGCAAGTTGACATAATGCTCTCAAAGTCCGCCGTAGCAATACGCAGGCAAGCCACACCCCCTCTGGATTGAAAATCGGCTCTAAATCGGCACTGAATCCCCGCAGAGCAGAGGCGTTAGACTTTTAACGACGGTGTGATCCGTGTTGCTATGACTTTAGGCAGGTATGCTCTAATGGGCATGACAAACCGGGAGCAGATTGGCTGCACCACCATCCGTCGCGCCGCGTTTCTGGAAAGGAATCGCGGATTGACGCGAGAAGCAGGTTTTTGTAGAATAGTCGGCCTATTGACAACGCAATTACAGATAAAAGAAGTTTTTAGGAGCAACCAATGGCTTACACATCATCGGATCTTCGCAAAGGTCTAAAAATAATGTTCGAGGGGCAGCCCTATACGATTACTGAATACCAGTTCACAAAGCCCGGAAAAGGGCAGTCGATATACACATGCCGCCTGAAACACCTCATAACCAACAACACTTTCGTTAAGAACTTCCGCGAAAACGACTCTTTCGAGAAACCAGATCTGGAGACTAAGTCAATGCGGTTCTCGTATGTTGACGGAGACAACTACATTTTCCTTGACGAGAACTACGAGCAGGCTGCGGTTTCAGCGGAAGTGCTGGGCGTACGCAAGTTTTTCCTCGTTGACGACATTGAGTGTCAAATACTCTATCTTGACGGGCAGCCGATCGACATTGAATTGCCCAATTTCATCGAGCGCAAGGTGGAGAAGTCAGAGCCTGGTGCAAAGGGGAACACTGCCGCCGGCAAGGTTATGAAGCCTGCTACGGTCGAGGGCGGCTATGAGCTGCAGGTGCCTATTTTCGTGGAAGAGGGCGACTGGATACGCATAGATACGCGCTCGGGCGAGTACGCCGACCGCATAATTGGGCGGAAGTAATAAAGCTATGATAGCAACAACGGCATGGACGCGGCCGAAATGGCTGGTAAGGACGGTCCTGACCGTTTGCACGTGCATCGCCGCTTCGGCGGCACTCGCTTTGGGGCCTCATGAAGTCGCACTGATCGTCAACGACGATTCTATAGAATCCATACTGCTTGCGGATGTTTATAAGAGGCTGCGCTCTATACCTGATAGCAATGTAATACGTATCTCTCTGCCAGAGGCGGTTTACGACGGGCAGGGGACTGACATCTCGCCGGAAGACTTTACGAAGTACATCTGGGAGCCGGTCATGAAGGCGATCGAGGAGTCCGGTGCGCGTGCGCAGATTCTAGCCTGCGTGTATTCGTGCGGTTTTCCCACACGCGTCACCTCGACGCCAGCCATGTCAATCACGGGCGTCACGTTTGTTCGCAACCAGCTACCGGCATCCGCTCTGGTGGAACAGGGCAGTTACGTGTCGGATCTGTTTGCCGGGCCTTCTTCGGCGGGAAAGGCTGCCGGGCCTTCTTCGACGTTCGATTCGTCGCGCAACCGGCTTTTGGGTGCCATGCCTTTTCCGGCCATGATGCTGGCATTCACTGGCAATCGAGGCATGGCGCTGGAGGAGGCTATAGACGCGCTTGAGCTTATGGTGGCGGCAGACAGTACCCACCCCGCGGGAACTTTCTTTTTCGCTGTGAACAAAGATGTTCGCTCTACCTCCCGTCACTGGGAGTATCAAGGTGTGGCAGACGCTATCAACGCTTTGGAAGGGCAGCGTTCGGTTGTCTCCACCAATATGCCCGAAGCTACCGATTTCCCGCTGTCTGGTTTTATGACGGGAGCGCGCACGGTTCCGCTGGATCAACTCCAGATGGTGCCTGGCGCTTACGCGGACAACCTGACAAGCTTCGGGGCAGCGTTTGACCAGAGCGCGCACACGAAAGTCACCGAGTGGATGAAGACCGGGGCAGTGTCTTCGGGCACAGTGGTAGAGCCTTACGCAATCTGGATGAAATTCGCGAGTGCATATGTTTTCGTGCACTACCTGAAAGGCTGCACGGCAATTGAGAGCATATACCAGTCGATCGCCAGCCCGTTGCAGATTCTGCCGATGGGCGATCCGCTTTGCAAGCCATGGGCGCCCGTCACTACCCCCGTTATAAGCCGCCCGGAGGGGGCATTGTCCGGACTCGTTGATTTCTCTGCCTCGGTGAAGGAGGAGAATCCTGAGGTGTTCCTGCGCTATAGCTGGCTGGTTGACGGGCGAATTGTTGCGACCGGACGCACCTATGTATGCGACACTCGCAACTTCACGGACGGAAAACACACTGTGCGCGTTGTAGTAAAGAGGCATCTCGAATCTATAAGGCATCAAAGTTTCGCAGAAGTGCAAGTTGAAATAAACAACGGAGGTGGCAAATGAAGAAGCGCCTGAGCGTTAATTTATCGCGGTTCCTGGCCGCTTCGTGCTTCATGCTAATGCTGGCCGCTATGTTGCCTGGCTGCTACCGGGGGGGCGTACGCCGCGTGGAGGATCTGGAAAAGGCAGAAGTCGCAGATGCCGCAATGCAGGAGGCGCTTGCCGCGCAGGCAGATGGCGATTTCGACAAGGCTGCGGAACTTTTCTCCGCGCTGGTTGTCGCCCAGCCTTTCAACGGGACAGCGCATCTTCAGCTTGGCATAATCCTGCAGGACACGCTTGACGACCCGTTTGCGGCAATAAGCGAGTATAACGCCTACTTGCGTCTGCGCCCGGACGCTGAAAAAGTCGCGTTAGTTGAGGAGCGCATAAAGCTTTGCAGGGATCGCATAAGCAAAACCTTCGCCAGTCTGTCCTCCGATATAGATTACGTTGATATCACGAAGAATCTAGAAAAGCAGGTACAGGAACTCAACACCGCCATCGGGGAGAGAGATAAACGGCTGAAATTCGCTGAAACGGAAAAAGAGGCTTTGATGGTCGAAAACGAGAAGCTGGCGTCTGAACTTGACCGAAAGGTGAAGCTGCTTGAAAACGTCCTCATGCGCGACGAGGTGTCCAGACCGTCAACCAGCATCATAGCTGAATGGAACTCCCCATCCAACGATTCAGATGAGGACGAAGGAGAATATTGGGAACACGTTGTGGTCAAGGGCGACTCGCTTACCTCATTGGCGCAGAAGTTTTATCGCGATGCCGCCAGAAGCAAGGACATCCGCGACGCCAATAAATCCAAGCTCGGCCCGCGCGATATGCTCTTGATCGGAACCCTGATCAAGATCCCCAAGTAAAAGCCAAGGCGCAGAACACAGCCATGCCTGTGGCGATGGAATCATCGTTGAAATCGTAGGCAGGATTATGCAGGGGTATCACCGCGCCGGGAGCGTCCGCCGGAGCTATTCCGAGACGGAAGATGCAACCGGGTATTTCCCTTTGGTAATAGGAAAAATCCTCCGCGCCCATGCTGGCGGAAACAAGTTCTCTCACATTCCCCTTGCCCAGCACACCCTCCGCGGTTTGGCGTAGATACGCTGTAAGTTCAGGATCGTTGTTTGTTACAGAATAGCCTTCTTTTATTGCCACTTCTGCCCGCGCACCGAAGGCGTCGGCTGTCTGTTCCGCTACCTGACTGACGAGCCTCTTCATTATGTTGCGCTGTTTTTCAGAGAGGGTGCGCAAAGTCCCCTGCATAGTTGCAGTCGGCGGCACTACGTTGCGAACCGTGCCCGCGTGGAATGATCCGAAGGTAAGCACCACCGGATCTAGTGGATCGCGGAATCTTGAGACTGCGGTTTGAAGCGATACTAACATCTGCGCAGCCGTGACCACAGGATCTATACCGAGGTGAGGGTATCCGGCATGGGTGCCTCGACCGTGCACGGTGATGTCGATTGGATCCATCGATGCCATAATCGGACCGCTGCGGAAGCCAATGGTTCCGGCCGGCAGATCCGGCCAGCTGTGCAGTGCGAAGATAGCTTTGGGCTTCGGATTCTCGAGCGCTCCCGCCTCGATCATGTGCTGAGCGCCGCCTCCGCCTTCCTCCGCTGGTTGAAAAATGAATTTTACCGGTCCCTTCAGGCGACTTTGCGCCCCTGCCATGATAGTCGCCGCCCCTAGTAAACAAGCAACATGACCGTCGTGGCCGCATGTGTGCGCGATGCCTGGAACCGTTGAGGCGTAGGGTTTGCCGGATTCATCGTTCATTGGCAGGGCGTCCATGTCTGCACGGAACGCGATGCAGGGGCCGGAGAGTTCTTCGCCTATCGTTGCGACTACTCCGGTGCCGGCCAAGCCCCGGCGCACACTGATTCCAGGTAGAGCCTTCAGCCGTTCCGCTATAAGCCGGGCGGTGCGGTGTTCGTTGAAGGCGGTCTCCGGATGGGCATGGAGGTCTCGCCGGAATGCTATAAGATCAGGCAGCAAAGCCTCTATGTGTTTCTCGTACTGCGGATCAGAGAAGAGAGCGTGGGACGCTTCGTTTTCATTACTGTTAATTGACATCATCTTATTGCCTGTTGGCAGTTCCCGGGTTGTAGGGCGTCGGTGCGAAAATCCGTTACCTCAATGTCACAGTGCTACACCGGAAAAGGTTATATTTGCAAGCGCAATAACCTTTATTCTGTTGCCAACCGTGTTTTTTTGGTAAAGTTCCGAATTGCAAGTGGTTCAACATTACTGAAAACGAACATGAAAAAAACGTCCAACATCAAAACCGTAGTCGGAGATATCGATCACGATGTGCTTTATTTTACCGTCGGCAAAGACCCTGAGCTCGACCTCGATCTTGTGGAGTGGGATTGTCTGGGAACGGCGGCCCATGTGACCATGCTTTCGCAGATGCCAGTGGATCCGCGCATCTTTGACGAGGCGCAGCGCGACGCGGTTGTGGCTGAGTTGAGCCGGATTGCGAAAACCGCTCGCCGCGGAAAGTTCAAAATCACACACGAGGATCAGGACTGCCACCTTGCAATTGAACGCACACTCACGGAAAAGCTAGGTGATTTGGGACGCCGCGTGCACACTGGCCGGAGCCGCAATGATCAGGTCGCCACCGCCATCCGCCTATACATGCGCGACCAGATACTCGGTGTCATGGAAGAGTCTGTGGAGCTTGCGCAGACGTTGCTCGAGTTTGCGCGGAAGCACGAAAAGCTCCCGATGGTGGGGCGCACGCACTTTCAGCCCGCGATGCCCAGCAGCGTAGGCGTATGGGCTTCATGTTATGCGGAGGGGCTCTACGATGATCTGGGGTTGCTGTGGGCCGCATATTGCTTCGCCGACCGCTGTCCGCTCGGTTCCGCCGCGAGCTACGGCGCCCCGTTGCCGATCGACCGAAACCTGACCTCGGAACTTCTCGGGTTCAGAGAGCCGATACACAATGTAATGTATGCAGGCAATTCGCGCGGAAAGACCGAATCCGTGGCAGTGTCGGCACTCTGCCACGTGATGCTTACCCTGTCGCGGCTGGCTGAGGATCTGGTGCTATTCTCGGCGCCCGAGTTAGGATATTTCAAGATCCCCAAGCAATTCTGCACTGGCAGCAGCATTATGCCGCAGAAGTACAATCCCGATGTGTGCGAGCTCATACGCGCCAAGGCGGCCCGCCTTATCGGACTTTCGGCAGGGAGCGCTTCGCTTCTCAAGGCTATGCCGGGGGGATACAACCGGGACTTGCAAGACTCCAAGGAGATGCTTATGGAAAGCTTCCGCACGACGCGGGCGAGTCTGCGCATAATGACACGCCTGACAAGCGGATTGGAGCCCGTGCCAGAAAAGCTGCGGGCGGCGTTTGAGCCGGGGGTGTTTGCAACGGATCGCGCGCTGGAACTCGTTGCCGGAGGTATGCCCTTCCGTGACGCTTACCATCAGGTGCGCGACAATCTAGACGACCTCGCGAAGATGGATCCGGACGAAGTCATTGCGAAGAAGACCCACCTTGGAGCGACTGCTGGCCTTGATTTCGATGCTTACGACGAGGCTCTGGGGACCGAACGTTCAGTTTTAGAAGAAACGCGTTCCGATATTATGAGTGCTTTCAAGCAACTTATGAAGCCTATATCGAAGGAATAGCCAAGATCGTCACTGAAGGAAAAACAGAGGAGGGTGCAATGAAAGTGGACAGCAAAGCCCAGAACGAAGATTTTGTTGAGCGCATAACATTCACTAAAAAGCAGAACACGATAATAACCAAGGCTATATCCATGTGCTCCTTGTGCGTTGTGTTTGTGTTGATATGCACCATCATCTTCTATGTCCTCAAGTTCTTAGACATCCACAGCAATGTCATTCTTCCCCCCATAGTTGCCCTGATTGTTGCAGAGGTCGTCAAGCCGGGATACGACAAGCTACGTTGGTTTTTCTGGCGAGTATATGGAGGTGCGAAGTTAAAAATCAAATCGTACGGGAAAAGTCCAGACAAGCAAGAAGCGCTGGAAGTCCGCGAGAAGTCGTTACAGAGAGCGGCCAACTCCACTGCTTTGTGCGTTCTATTTCTGGCCATTCTGATTCCAGTCGTCATATTTCTTTTCTTCTTCGGGAGTTTGTTAATAAATCAATCGGTCGCGCTGATCAACGCTCTGCCCGAGTACGCCAAATGGACTTATGAGGCGATCACGACGCGCCTTCCTAAGGTCATGGAATTCGCCGAGACCCATAATCTGACGCCATTGATCGAGCTGCTCAACCCCAAGAAATGGTTTGACGCCGAGAATATCTCCATTATGGCTTCCACGCTAGGCTCGTCTGCCTTCACGATATGGGACTATGTCAGAGGTTTGGTCGTGATGTTTGGCGCGTGGCTTGTGCTGCCCGTTTACACGGCGATATACTTGGCGTCGCGCCCTCTTGAGGGGGCCGATTTTACAAAGTACATGGTAGGCGCGAGCGAGCGCGCTCGCCAAAACGTCCGCTTTCTCATAGATGAGTTCATTCGTATCATTGTGGCATTTTTCCGCGGTCAGGTTTTGGTGGCTCTCATTCAGGGAGTTCTCTTCGGCCTGGGTTTCCAATTCATCGCGGGCATCAGCTACGGGATGGTTCTGGGCATAACGCTTGGCATATTCAACATAGTGCCATATTTAGGAAACATCATGGGGTTGCCTGTAATCTGTGCACTGGCGGTGTTGGGTGGTCAGGATACGGGGTGGTCAATTATGGGTCTGCTGAATGCAAGCGCCTCGTGGTTTGGCTGGGTCAGGCTTGTGGTCGTCCTCCTGATATTCGGAACCGTGCAGACACTCGACGGATATTTAATCACTCCGAAGATCGTTGGGAAACGTACTGGCCTGAACGCGTTCGCGGTCATTTTCTCGCTGTTCTTCTGGGGTTCCGTGATCGGCGGGGCGCTTGGCATGGTTCTCGCGATCCCCCTAAGCGCATTCATCGTGGTGTTGGTTCGCTTCATTGCTCTCGAATACTTCGGTGAAACGGTGGATTCAGCCACCGTCGCCAGTGAAGAGCGTAATAAGCCCGCTGTAAACAGATGAAGCAATCGCGATCATAAAGGGGTTGAGGGATGGGGCGCAGCATACTGCACGTTGACATGGATGCGTTTTTCGCGTCGATAGAACAGCGCGACCATCCTGAATTGCGTGGCAAACCTGTCGTTGTTGGTTCAGGCCCCCACGAGCGCGGCGTAGTGTCCACCGCGTCATACGAAGCCCGCAAGTTCGGCATACATTCCGCCATGCCCTCCCGCGAAGCTTACCGTCGATGTCCGCAGGCAATATTCGTGCCCTGCAACCACAGTCTGTATATGGAAGTTTCCCGCCAGATTTTTGGAATCTTCGACCGCTACACGCCGTTTGTGGAAGGCCTCTCTTGCGATGAGGCTTTTCTGGATGTAACTGGCTCGCAAAAACTGTTTGGAGACGCGGTGTCAATAGCCAAGTGCATACAGTCGGACATCAAATCGGAGCTGTCGCTGACTGCATCGGTTGGGGTTGCGCACAACAAATTCCTCGCCAAAGTCGCGAGCGACATGAACAAGCCTGACGGCCTCACCGTTGTGCCGTGCGATGAAGAAGGAGTGCGGAGTTTCCTCGCACCGCTGCCTGTCCGGCGCATTTTCGGCGTTGGGCAAAACACCGCCGCTATTCTCGAAAAGGCCGGAATCCGTACAATCGGCGACATCCAGAAAACGAACCGCGCCACGCTCGCAAGGGTTGTCGGGGAAAACTGGGCGACACATATTATAGAGCTGGCATTCGGGCGCGACGAACGGCCGGTCGAACTGGAGCGCGAAGAGAAAAGCATTTCGCGCGAGTACACTTTCCCGGAGGATGAGCGTGATGAAGAGAAAATCATGGGCGTGCTGCTGGATCTCGCATCGGACGTTGCGCGTCGTGTCCGCAAACACGGCAAGTATGCCTCCGTCGGAAGGTTAAAGCTGCGCTGGGGAGACTTCAGCTCCATAACGCGCCAGAGACCTTTCGATAAACCGTCTTGCGACGATATAACTTTTCGAGAGATGGCGCGGATGCTGTACAATGCGGAAAGAGGCACAGGACGGCCAGTGCGTTTGATCGGTTTCGGGACAATGGGATTATCGACAGAGCGCGCTATGCAGATGGGGCTGTTCGCCGATGAGACGGATAAGCTGGAGAAGCGCGAAAACCTGAGCCGTGCTCTGGATGACATCCGCTCGAAGCTCGATGGCGGAGAGATCAGCTTTGGGCGCGATGGAAATGCTTGATCAAGTATTCCCGTTGAGCCTTGCGCAGTTTGATTCCCGGGCGCGCGGCGGTAATCATCTCCTCGGCTTGTGGCAGAGTCTCCACCTTGCCACGACGCAGGAGGTAGGCAGCGGAGAAAAATCCCGTGCGTCCGTGCCCCTGTGCGCAGTGGATGTAGATTCCACCTTCCGGCAGCGAGTCTATGCAACCAATTAGATCGTCGTAATTGCGAGTCGAGGCCTCGAGTATCGGGAACGACACGTATTGTATACCGTTCGAAGCGTCGCGCAGAAATTTCGCTCCTGGAAATTCGGCGGCGAGGTCCACACATACGGTGGCGCCCTCAGGAAGGTCGGACAAGCGGGCAGGGCGGCGGCCAGCCCAGACGCTGTCGCGGATTTTGTCGTACTTGTTTTCACGTGAGAAAACTATTATTGCTATTTGCCTCGCCCACAGCAAGGACAGATAAGGCAGCATCACGAGAAAGTAAACCGGGGATATTCGCCCATCCGCAGTTTTCCCAAATAAGTCTTGGTCGTTTTCTCGGTACGCGTAGTGCAACAACCCTGCAATGGTCATCCCCCAGAACAGCAATACAGACACTTTGTGCCACGTGTACCCGACCACCATGCCTTTACGTATGGCGAACAGCCCGGCAACGCCAAGCAGAATCATTAGCACGCCGTACAATTTCGCCAGGTGTGCGGCAGTTGTAGATTCACGCTGATTCATTGTTCCTCCCCTGTACTGTTCGCTGATGCGATGAGATTTTCACCCGCAGGTTGCGCAGATTTGCAAAAGTTGAATCCTTGTTGGCGTTGGGGACAACCTGCATTCATCTGCGCAATCTGTGGACAGACTACGCTCTTGGTTTGAGCTGCGGGAAGAGGATGACGTCACGGATGGCCTCGGTGTCTGTGAGCATCATGACAAAGCGGTCGATTCCAAGTCCGAGTCCGCCGGCGGGGGGCATGCCGTTTTCAAGGGCTGTGATGAAGTCTTCGTCGATCTTCTCGACTTCGTCTCCAGCTTGGTTAGCGAACGCTTCGCGTTGTGCGATCGGGTTGTTCTGCTCGGTGTATCCTGGGCAGAGTTCTTTGCCGCCTACTACGAATTCGAATACGTCCGCCAGCTGGGGATCGTCCGGACACGTCTTGGCGAGGGGCACAAACTGACGCGGGATGCGCGTGACGAACGTCGGCTGGAACAGAGTGCGCTCGATGAGCTTGTCGTAAACTTCGTGTGTGATTAGCAGGTGGTCCCATCCCGGCTCGCATTCCACGCCGGCGGAGGTCGCGGCGGCGCGCGCTTCGTCGACGCCGAGTTCGAACCAGTTCGCGCCCATGCGTTCGCGAACAAGCTCGTGGTACGAGACTTCACGGTATGGCGGAGTGAAATCAAGCTCGTCGTCACCAAACTTGACTTTGCGCGTGCCGAGGACGGTGTCGCAGATATGCGGGATCATTCCTTCGAGTATGTTTTTCATCGAAGTGCGGTCGCCGTACGCTTCGTAGATTTCGAGGACGGTGAACTCAGGGTTGTGCGTGCGGTCAAGGCCTTCGTTGCGGAAGTTGCGGTTCATTTCGAAAATCTTGTCGAAGCCTCCGACCAGCAGACGCTTTAGGTACAGCTCTGGTGCGATGCGCAGGTACATCGTGCAATCAAGCGCGTTATAGTGCGTCATGAATGGACGCGCGGCGGCGCCGCCGGGCTGTGGCTGCATCATAGGCGTCTCGACTTCTTGGAAACCGCGTGCTTCTAGGAAGGAGCGGATTTCACGCACGATGGCTATGCGCTTGTTGAAGCGATCGCGTGATTCCGGGTTCGCCGTCAGATCCAGGTAGCGCTGGCGATAGCGGTCTTCTGTGTCCTGCAGACCATGGTATTTGTCTGGCGGCTGCTGTATTGCCTTCGAAAGGAGGGTCCAGGTGTTGACGCGTATGCTCATCTCGCCCGTGCGTGTGATGAACATTTCGCCTTCAACACCGACGTGGTCTCCGAGGTCGACGAATTTATACGCGTCGAAAGCTTCGTCACCAATTTGTTTTTTGTTTATAAAAAGCTGTATTCGGGCTGATCCGTCGTTCAAATCGGCGAAGATGGTTTTCCCCATGTCGCGTGAGGTCATGATTCTGCCGGCGGCGCGGACACCGAGGTTTTCGGTGTACATGGCGCGGATGTCGGCGACCCTCGCTGTGCGCTTGAAAGTCTCGCCGAATGGTTTGAAGCCGCGCTTCTCGAGTTCACGCATGTTCGCGATGCGATGTTCGCGGTATTCGTTCGAGGTGCGCACGGTTTCTGCGGTGGCTCTGGTTGCTTCTTCGGTGTTGTGTTCTTCTGGCATTGCTTATATGTTTCTGCTGAGTTGTTTGATTGGCGCCGCGGACTCAAAGAATCTCGCACTGGCCGCCGCCGCATGCCACGGTCTGTGTAAATGTGGTGTTGTCGCGTTTTTCAATCATGAGCGTGTAGTCGACAGGATTGGAAGTGCGGTTGATGTCGTCCCACAGCTTGCTGTTGTTCACGCGTTTCAGGCAGCGTGTCATTTTCAGCACGTCGCCACCGAAATAGTTCGATGCGAACTTCTTTGCGCGTTCCATCCAGTGGAACTTCGCCGCATATTCATCGATCATCGCGCGTGCAACCTTGCCGCTCGTGCCTGCTGGGATCTCAGGCGATGCGCTGAAGTCGGCGGAGGCGCGTCCCAGAACGGCGTCGCAGGCGGCCCAGAGGTTGTTGTCGAAAGCATCGTATGCCTCGTCGATGATACCTGAGGCGTACATTGCGCCGTCGCCGTAGTAGGATATGATCTCGGCCGCCGTGGGCACGGCGCAGAAGGGCGCCTGCGGGTAGTCCAGGTCGCCGCCTTCCGGAAGCAGCGATATGCCGGCGAACGAGTCGCAGTTATCGTATATGTAATCCTCTACCTGCTTCCACTCGCCATCGCGTACGTTGATGGTGTTTGATACGTTGTGACTGAGCCACGGCTGTGCGCAACGCTCCGGGCGTTTGCCGGCGTCGATCCAGTTTTTCTTGGTGATCTTGACGTGTTCCAGAAGCTGGATGGCGTTAATGTCGTTTTTCGTCACGGCACCCTCTCCCGCCTCGATGCAGAAGATTAGAGCGACGTCCGTGCCGTTGGGGTTCCAGACTGATTTTTCAACCGACAGGGGGTTTTGCGCACGGTAGAAATCGACCAGCAGCTCGTCTTCATTGGCCTGTGCGCGGCGGAAATAACGGCGCGCGTGGTGCGGGTGAATCCCTGAGCTGGTGCCGAGGATGCATGAAGTGGAGCCGGCTGGTTTGACGCATGTAGCGCGGGCACATGGGTTGAGGCCGATGCGTTTGGCGACGATCTCGTTGGTGTCCAGAATGAGTTGCGCCGCCTTGCGCTGGAGTTCGGGGTCGAACGAGATTGCGGGATGCTCCATCATGCCGGTCATGGAGACGCCAAGCAGAGCCTCGCGGCGAGCTATGTCTGTGCTGACTTTGCCGAGATATCCGAAATCTGTGTAATCGGCCTGCAAGGTGCCCAGAATGGCGGCGATGCGAGCAGAGTTCATGAACTTCTCGGCGGTATCCACCTTACCCATGTTTATTTCGCAGAGGTTGCAGAAGGCGAAACCGCTGACGCCGTCGATCTGCGGATATAGGCCTATCTCCACGCACGGGTTGAAAGTGGCTTCAAGGTCGTCGGTCCAAACAAACCCCGGTTCGCCGTATTCCTTGACGGACTTCATAAGCTTGGCGAACTGCTCCCGCGTGGTGGATTTGCGGAGGAGCATCGCTGAATTGTTGGCACGGGCGCGCTGAGGGTTTTCTATGAACCAGTTGCCGGTCTTGGCTGTGGCCATCAGTTCGTCGTCGTGGGAGAAGAGGCAGATACAGGCACTGCGGCGCACGCCACCTGATAGCACTGCGTCGGAGGCGTGCATGATAATGTCATAGGCGTCGATAGAGCGCAGTTTGGCGGAATCGGCGTCGCCTATGAGTTTATTGAGCAGGTCTCGGATTATATCGAGACTTCGGTGCAATGGATCCGGGCCGGGGGCGCGGCCCATGCCTGATGAGATGGGCGAGCCTTTTGGACGGACCACGCTGTAGTCGAACTTTATGACCTGCCCGGCATATTCGGGGAAGGGCTGGTTTTCAGTGAAGTACGAAGACAACAAGATTCCGAGCGCGTCTGCCCAGCCCTCGATGGTGTCGGGGATTTGGAACGTAGCCTCTCCGCCGCGCGGTTTCGCGATCGGGGGCAGTTTGGCAATATGGTGCGTCTGAACTGAAAACCCGACGCCCGCGCCGCAAAGCAGCAGCCATAGAGCCTCCTGAAAGAAGCGGGGGCGGTCGCAGTACGAAGTCGTGCAGTTGTACATGCGGGCGTTTTTACGCAGGATCGGATCGCCGCCGAACTGCATGGCACGCTGACTGCCCAGTACAAGGCGCTTATACATGCCGGATCTTGCCTCTTCCAGAAGATCCTCAATATCAAGCCCCTTTGCCTGGAAGTGGCGCCGATGCATGTCAATCACACGGTCGACAGCCTCCTCGAACGTCTCGCGCCGGAATTTTTCCGGTAGATAGCGGCTGTATTTTGATGTGAAAACGTAGTCCTGAAGTGCCTGAATACTCATGTCTTGCCAAAAATCCTCAAATTTGTGAGCCGCTTGACGCGGTGTAAGATAATATTGATTAGGGTCAAACAATACAACACCAAGCGACATACACGCCAAACTCGACGTAATTTGCCGGAATGCTATGGTGTTCGTAAAACAACACTAGATATAGCGTATTTGAGAAAAGAAGTCCACTATAAAACCTGTTTTGAAATTTACATTGCCGACCAAAACTCACGTAAACTACGACCCTTCAAATTCATACGAAAGTCCGGTTTTTTTTCTGAACACTAGCATCCCATAGGCTTGACTTTAATTCAGCCACCTAGCTGGACCCCACGGCATGCCAGCACTGTGTCATTCTATCAGATGAACCGGCGCATTTTAACGCTAAGGAAGAAGAGGAAAAAGAAAGTTGCCCCCAAATCAGCGCCAAGGAAGGCGGTTTTTTCCGGGCTGTGCCCGCCGTTAATCACTGGAAAACAGCCTTCCCGCCGTGTGATCGGGGGGGGCAGCTATTAGCGGCGGCCGAAGGCCGGGAACAGGACACCCGCTTCGCGGAGGTTCGTGGGAGGGCGCCACACCGTGGCAGGGTGTACACTCCGCCACCTACCACCTACCCGTGGCAGAGTTCACACCCCGACACCTACCCGTGGCAAAGTCCACACTACGCCACGGGGACAGAATCAACTGAATCGCCGTCGCTTATCATGACTGCATTTTGCTGTTTATCAGAGCCGCCCGCAACTCAAGATTAGAAAAATAGGAAAAAAGATCGCCACGACATTGCAATCCCACACGCCTAGTGACTGCTCCTACTTCTTATTTTCAGGGTTGAACCTGATGCCCTACTGATGCCACCACAATCCGGGGCTTTCTGCCGTTGCGCGGAACCTACTGCCGTTAAAATGGGCGATTGTGACGGTGGTGGCAATCATCGCATTGATGTTGATATTGCGTCCGGAGCTTTCCGCGCTTGTTAGCGAACTTGCATCAAGGCAACCGAGATAATCACTAAAATGGCTTTTGCTGGTACTATGCTGGTACTATTCTGCACAAAACGAGCCTAAAAAAGCATAAGCCGGGAAAAGTCGAATAAGCGCATTCGGCACATAACGAAGACCGGAAAAAGCAAAAACCTCAATAAAAACGCTGTTTTCTTTGAGGTTTCTGCGGTAAAAAGAAATGGTGGCGAAGAAGGGAATCGAACCCCTGACACGGGGATTTTCAGTCCCCTGCTCTACCATCTGAGCTACCTCGCCACTTCTGTACCCGTTTCTCGGGAACGCCTAGAGTTGTACCATATTCAGCGATATTGGGTCAACACCATTTTTCGCGGAAAAAGGCACGTGGAAATTGCAATATCAAATGGACCAGCGGAGAAGACACAGCAGCCATCAACTGCGGGAAGGGGTACGAGGGGAAGGGCGCAGCCCGTCCCCTGGGCCCCGCAGGGGCGCCCCCCGGGGGGCGCCGACCGGCCGGCCGGTCGAAAATCCGACTTGAAAAAAAAGAGTTCCAACTGCCCGCCAGCCAGTAGCCAGCGCAACGCGCGGCTACTGGCTGGCGGGGCGCGCGGGTATAATTTCCATCGTGTATGCTGCCCAGGTGAACAGCAAATTGCGTCTAGGCG
>CAYOPG010000043.1:0-19120 GCA_964405775.1 uncultured Lentisphaerales bacterium | reverse complement strand
CAGAACACTGCCGCGCTCTCCGCCCCTCTGGCGTAAAGCGCGAGCGCTTCGTCAAGCGCAGCGGAGGCCTCGTTCAGAAGCGCGTGGTGGCGTGCGGACACTGCCACGCCCTGACTGTCCTCATCAGGAAGCGCACCGCAGATTTTTTCGACCATCACCGCCTTGAGTTCTCCGATCCCTGTGCCCTCTAGTGCGGACATCGACACGGCATCGAAGCCACATTCGGCGATTTCGTGTGGCAGAGTCTCCACTCTGCCACGAGGCGCGATGTCGGTTTTATTCAAGACAACTATTGTTTTGTCGGGGTCTGCGTCTCCGGATTTCAGCCATGTTAGCTGGGGTTCTATGTCGGCGGACATGTCTATGACGCGCAGGTTCAGGTCGGCACTGGCGATGAGTTTCAGCGACCGGTCGACTCCCATGCGTTCGGCGACGTCGGATTTTGCCTCCCGCAAACCTGCTGTGTCTGTCATGCGCAGCGGTATCCCCTCTAGCAGCATGCCTTCCTCGATGGAATCCCGCGTCGTGCCGGGGATGTCGGTCACTATCGAGCGCAGGGAGCCCAGCATTGTGTTGAAGATCGTTGATTTGCCGGAGTTGGGTATGCCGCTAAGCACGACAAGCGCACCTTCGCGTAGCAGGATGCCTTCTCGCCAGGTGGATGCTAGCGCTTTTATGTTAGAGCGTACGGTGGATATGCGATCCGGCACGTTGGCGGGCTCGAGAATGTCGGCAGATTCATCGTCATCAAAATCCAGCGAGGCCTCAACGTCGGCGCAAAGCGCCATAAGTTCGTCGTAGCATGAGTCTACTCGGCGCCCCAGAGCGCCTCCTAGTTGTTCTGCCGCAGCTCGTCCTGCGCGTTCAGACTGTGCGCCGATTATGTCCAAGACTGCTTCTGCCCTGCTGAGGTCTATGCGGCCGTTTAGGAAGGCGCGCTTTGAGAAATCGCCGGGGCCGGCGGGGTTGGCGCCGCATTGCACGAGCGCTTTAAGTACGCGCATCGCTGAAATTCGCCCCCCGTGCGTCTGGAATTCCACAACATCTTCTCCCGTATAGCTATGGGGGGCGCGGAAGGCCAGGACTATGGCGTCATCGATCGGCGAGCCGTCGTCGGGGTCGCGCAGGTGAAACAAACGAAAAGTGCCAGCATCCATCGTGGATGGAGGCGAGTTTGAATCGCCGCACAGGGCATCTGCAATTGTAAAGGCGTTTCTGCCAGAGAGGCGTACGACCGCTATGCCCGCCGGGCCTGGCGCCGTGCTGAGAGCGGCAATCGTCGAGTCATCGAGCCTTGAAGTCATTTATGGATTACCTGCGTTTTGCAGATACACCGCCTATTTTGACCGTTCCTTTGAACTTGCCTGCAACGACCACCCGTACGTACCCACCACCCGAAATGGCGTCGGTCGTTCCGCGCGCTATTCTCCATCCTTCGGAATTTGGCAGGTTGCGGAGTGCGAAGGGGAGGTTTTCGTCTTTTAGGCCGGTCTGGTCGTTGAAATTCATGGTCTTGAGAAGCGTTTCCTGGATGCGGTCTCCCTCGGGCGTCTCCTTGACGACCCACACGCTGACCGCTAGCGAGCCTTTGAAGTCAGGCGCGAAAAACGCCTTGGCGACAACCTCCAAGCGGTCTCCCGCATAGCAGTTGATGTCTGGTGCTTCCAGGCGGATTTCGGAGGAAGCGCTTTCGCTGGTGAAGACAATACAGGAGCCGCTTCCGCCTTGTATGGCCTCGGGAGCCACCTTCTGCCTTTCGGAATCTTCAAGGACAACACGGTAAGGTTTTGCATCGAACGTTCCGAAGTCTGTGGCGGCTATCGGCGGCAATATAGTGCCGTCGGCCTGAACCCTTGTTACGCCGATGGGCGAAGGGCGAAATTCGGGGAATGCGGCGGGTTTTTTGCCGGGTTCAGGGCGAGTGAAATAAAGTATCGCGGCGGCGGCGGCGGCTATGACGCCCACACCAAGTGCGGCGTATGCTATTAGCCGCCATTTCGCCGTACTCTTTTTTATCAACATTGTGACGTCATTCTCAACAACGTCTCCAGTTACCCTCTGGCTGGCGTCTGGCGAGAAATCGGGGGCGACTCGCACCGCTTCCGCGCCTTTGGCTGGACGGCTGCGCAGCATGGGCACGTCATCCATTTTGAGTCCGGCTTTGGCGACAGCGGCACCGAAGGCGGCGAAGTCGAACGTAGCGCGGAAGAACTGGACTGTTCCGGCTTCGTCGTCGAAGATAACGTAGGAGGCGCGAGGGTTGCCGTCTCGTGGCGAGCCAACTGAGCCGACGTTGACAATGTACCTCTTTCCCTCCTCAACTTCAAAATCCTGCGGTTCGAGCCAGTGTGCCACTCCGCTCTTGCCCATGACGAAAAGCCCGGGGTTGTGGCTGTGGCCGCAAAACAGCACTTGCTCTTTCGTGGCGTTGAAGGATTCCAGCGCCTCTTCCTGAGTTTCGACATAATCGAAAACTGCGGGATCTTTGAAGCCTCCGTGCGCGCAGCGGAAATTCTTGCCTGTTATCACGAGAGGCAAGGTGGCGAAAAGCGCGCGAGCCTTGGCGCCGAGCTTCTCGGAGGTCCACTTGATCATGTGCTGCGCCTGATTGGTAAATCCGCTTGCGTCCATGCGTTTGCCTACGACAGCGTCATGGTTTCCGAGAATCATGAGATGGACGTGTTCATAAACCGATTTAAGGGTTTCGGCAGGCTCGGGGCCATAACCTACGGTGTCGCCCAAGCAGATGATGCGGTCGGCGTTCCGAAGCGAAATATCCGCCAGAACCGTCTTCCATGCAGGAAGATTAGCATGAATGTCCGATACTATTGCGTAGCGCATTGTAACCTCTGTAATTTGTGATCTTCACCTTCGTGGCTCTCTGCCCGCGGGCAACAAACCTCACCCTACCGACGGCATCCTGTCTTTCCACCGTCATATTAGCACACCTCGGCAAAATAATGCCAGATGAAATGTATTGTCTTTTTGGCTCTCGGCAAGTAAAATGTGGCGCATAATTTTGAGCCTTTCGCACAACACCAAGGAGCTATCCAAATGCAGGTCGCCGAGTTTTTCGATAAATACAATTTTCAACAGGAAGTGGATGTAGAGCCTCTTCTGAGGGAGTTCGATAGACACATGACGGCGGGTCTGGGCGATGACCCCAAGTCTCTTAAGATGCTGCCGGCCTACCTTAGTGTGGACAAGCAGGTCTCTTCCGACACGCCCATCATAGTGCTCGACGCAGGTGGAACGAATTTGCGAGTGGCGGTGTTATGGTTCGATGCCGCCGGCAAGGCTCGCATCGAGGATTTCCGTAAACACTCTATGCCGGGCACGACGGGCGAGACGCTCGGAGAGGAGGAGTTTTTCGGGGAATTCGCTAAACATCTGGAACCGGTTGCCCTCCGTTCTGACAAGGTGGGTTTTTGTTTCTCTTATCCGGCAGAGATCACGCCGTCACTTGACGGGCGGCTTCTGCACTGGACAAAGCAGGTGGCGGCGCCGGGCATCGTCGGGAAGATGGTTTGTTCGGGCATTTCAGCCGCGCTTGAGAAATCGACAGGCCGCAAGTTAAGGCTTTGCATGCTCAACGACACCGTCGCCACACTGCTTGCGGGCATGAGCGCGGGCATGGCTCGCGAATATTCCTCTTACGTTGGGTTCATCCTTGGAACCGGCACTAACATAGCGTACATAGAGGCAAACGAGAAAATCAATAAGGTTAAGGGGTTGCCGACCGGAAGTTCGATGGTCATAAATGTTGAATCGGGAAGCTTCGACGGCGCACCTCGGTCGAGATTCGATGAAATAATGGACTCCGGCACTATGGATCCTGGTGTGGGTGTGTTCGAGAAGATGATCTCCGGGGCGTACATCGGGGGGCTGGGACTGACCGTGCTGCAGTGCGCGGCGCGCGAGGGGCTTTTCAGAAAGGCTGTTGCAGATGTGTTTCTCGGCTGGAAGAATCTTTCTACCAAAGATTTCGATGATTTTGTGGCCAATCCTTTCACAAGCGGTACGAAGTTCGATGAGGCGCCGCTCAATGACGATGATCGCAGACTCATAATGGATCTGGGCGAACCCGTGTTCCTGCGTGCGGCCGGTCTTGTGGCGGTGAACATATCGGCCACTGTCCTGCGTTCAGGCGCCGGGCATGACAAACTCCACCCTGTCTGCATAAACATAGACGGGTCTACATATTACAAGACCCGCTCTGTATTCTTTAAATCCAGGGTGGAGCAGGGGATGCGCGAAATTCTGGGCGCACGCGGTGTCTATTTCGAAACGGTCTGCGTTGACGACTCTCCGATGATTGGCGCGGCGGTCGCGGGGCTGATAGCTTAAGGAAAAACCGGGAACGGACGTGTTGACATGATAATAAGAAGCAAAGCATATGCAAGGGCGGCGCTGATCGGGAACCCATCCGACGGCTATTTTGGGAAAACCATTTCGTTCACGTTTGACAACTTCTTTGCCGAGGTGACCCTGTACGAAACTCCCGAGCTAGAGATACTGCCTACTGAGCGCGACAGCTCGTGTTTCGCCGGCATCGACGAACTTGCGGAGGACGTGCGCCTCTTTGGGTACTATGGCGGGATCCGCCTGCTGAAGGCCGCAATCAAGACATTTCATGACTACACGCACACTCATGGTATATTGCACGATAAACGCAACTTCACCGTGCGCTGCCAATCGAACATCCCAAACCTCGTGGGTTTGGCTGGCTCCAGCGCCATTATAACGGCGTGCTACCGCGCACTAATGACTTTTTACGGAATCACCATACCAAAGCAGGAGCTAGCGAACATAATACGCGATACTGAGCTTAAGGAGCTGGGGATCTCCGCTGGATTGCAGGATCGCGTGATACAGGTGTATCAGGGGCTGGTATACATGGATTTCAACAAAGATCTGATCGACAGGCAAGGATACGGCAATTACGTTTCTCTGGATACATCAAAGCTGCCAAACCTGTACATCGCTTACCGTACAGATCTTTCGGAGATGTCTGATGTTTTCCACAACAACATACGGGCGCGTTTCAACGCGGGCGACAAGACGATCGTTGATGCCATGAAATTCTGGGGAGACATAACCGAAGAGGCTCTTGAATGCCTGGACAACGGAAATTTTGAAGAGCTTTCGCGTCTCATGAACGCTAACTTTGACCGGCGCGCCTCGATATACAACATAAGCGACGGCAACCTCCGCATGGTGGATGTCGCGCGCGCTTGCGGCGCTTGCGCAAAGTTCACCGGCTCCGGCGGGGCGATAATTGGTATCTACAAAGACGAGAAGACCTACTCGAAGCTGGTCAATGAGCTGGCAAAGATCTCCGTAAGAGTATTGAAGCCGAACATTATTTGACCAGCTTCACTAGTCGGTAGTTTTTACGGCCGGAGCGCAACACGAGCATCTGCCCGTCTATGATCTGGCCTTCGGATATTGTGTCGGCCGAACCTATCCGCTCGTTGTTGACGTACAGTCCGCCACCATCGGCCAAGCGGCGGGCCTCACCCATGCTTTTGCAGATGCCTGCTGCCGTAGCGACTTTCGTGACAGGGGCGCCGACCACATCCGATAGCGGGAGTTCGCTTGAGGGCGCGTCTGCGAATACAGGCATCAGGTCGGCGGCCGACATCCCGGCGAACGAACCTCCGAATAGCGCTGCGGTTGCCTGGCGCGCCTGCCGTAGCCCTTCGGATCCGTGGACGCGTAGCACCACGTCGTCCGCGAGAGCAGTCTGGGCCGCACGTTTTTCGGGCGCTGTTCTGACCTGCTCCTCAAGCGCAGCAATCTCATCAAGAGGTATGAAGGTGAACGCTTTAAGGTATCGGATAACATCGGCGTCTTCCGACCTCATGAAAAACTGGTAAAAGTCATAGCACGAGGTCTTGTTTTTGTCGAGGTACATCGCGTTGCCCTCTGACTTGCCGAACTTGCGCCCCTGACTGTCTGTGATAAGGGGGAGGGTCATTCCATACGCCTCGGTTTCGCGTTGGCGGTGTATAAGGTCGGTGCCTGCTGTGATGTTGCCCCATTGGTCGGATCCGCCGATCTGCAGGCGGCATCCGTAAGTGTCGTATAGGTGCAGGAAGTCGTACCCCTGCAGAGTCTGATAGCAGAACTCGGTGAAGCTCATGCCGTTTTCAGAGGCTATGCGTTGTTTGACGCTTTCCTTGCCAAGCATCGTGCCCATTCGGAAGTAGCGGCCGACGTCGCGCAGATAGGAAATGAACGTGAAATTCTTGTGCCAGTCCAGATTGTTGACTAGTCGAGCTTTGCCTTTGCCCACATCGAAGTCGAGAAAACGTGAAAGGTTTTCTTTGATTCCCTCGACGTTATGCGCGATTTTCTCCTCGCTTTGCAGTTCGCGTTCAGAGGCCTTACCCGAAGGATCTCCTATCAGGCCGGTGGCGCCGCCGAGGAGCGCAATGACGTTGTGGCCAGCTCTCTGATAGTGGCAGAGTGTCATTATTGCCACGAAGTTGCCTGCCTGCAGGCTGTCTGCTGACGGGTCGAAGCCTGCGTAGAGGGTTATGGGCTTGTCTAGTTCACGGTACAGATCGGGGCTGGTCCAATTGTCGAACAGCCCCCTATCCTTTAGGGTATTTATAACATTTGCCATTTTACGTATTTGTTCTCTTTCGTGAAATAATCAGAACAGGTGCACTGAACGCACGTGCCATGTGTGCGTTGGAGTGTCGGTGCCTAACGGGAAGATTGCCCCTGTGGAATCGCGGATCGGCTGCGGGTCTCGCCATAGTTCGACGATCGCGCGCACGGAGGAGAGTGATGAGCCGCCCGAGGCGTTGTCTGAGCCGTAGCTGGTTGAATAGGCGTCTGCACGGATTAGTACAGTGAAAGTCTGTCCACGCGTGGTAACTTTGTCAACTGTTCCCGAGATGAGCGCTTCTCGATGAGCATCGCATAGCACGATCGTCTTTTCCGTTTGGTTCATAAGTGCTTCGACCATCGGGCTACCCCCTCCGCCCGGGGTGTTGGTTGAGCTGCTGTTGCCTAAGTCGGATATACGGCTTATCATCGGCATGCCTTCTAGACTTTCGTCGTCCTTGCGCCCGAAATCTGTGGAATTCCATTTTCGCTCGAATTCGGTTTTTTGGTAGAAACTCTCTGCTATTGCAGTTGCGGATGCGCCGGATAGCCGTCCACGAGTCGTGTCTTTGTCGTTTTCCTCTTCGTTCAACACAAGTCCTGTCATCACCACCGCCAGCGGGTCGGAGTTGAAGTTGTAGGGAGGGCCGTTAGTGATGCTCACGCCGAGGCTGCTATCCTTGTGCACGCAAAGCACATCGCGCTGCGCATTTAGGTTCAGCTTGCCATTATATACGGGTGGAAAGTATTCCTCGCCTGCGCGTGGAGGCGTTGTCACGTTGCGGGGATTACCGATTTTCATTGGTGCGAAATAATCAAGAACCCGATGGTGAACGAGTTTGCCGTTCGGACGGAAATTGGCGAAAAGCGAGAACGTTTCCCACGGCCCGATCATCAAACGACCCAACTCTCCGGCAGACTCCATAGGTTCGTTGGCCACGCGTGTGAAGAGAGACATCATAAAATTATCCCCCGAAACGCTGTAAGGCGCTCCGCCGTTCTTGTATGACAGGAGCGTGTCCGGGTAGATTCCCGCTCCGCCCGAGATTGCATCAGTTCTCCCCCTCGCTTTGTTTTGATCGCTTGTGAGCCAAAGATCAATAAAGTAGTTGCCTTGGCCCTGGTACACTATCGCGGCGGTCGCGTCTGTGTCGGCCTCTTCAATTGACATAAGACTGGTACATATATTTACAAGTTCCGGATCCAAGCCACCATGACCGACTATGGCTTCAGCCAATTCGTTGTTAAGCCATACGCCGTAGCTGTTGCCAGGGAAGTTACCATTCTCTATGTTGACCGTGTTGTACCCGAAACGCGGGTCGGTGACCATCGCCCATCCCCATGCCGGACTGCTACGTTTGGAATTGTACAAGCCCGGCGAAATCCTGACAAGGTGTCTGTTATCCGGCCTCTCCAACGCCTGAGCCGGTATCTGGAGGATGGTTTGTGGGCCATCTTTAATTTTTGCTCTTATGCGAATCTCTGAGAGAAGACTTTGGTTTGATTTGGAAACTTCCCAATCCGTCATTCTTGGAGCTCCAGCGGTAGTGGGGTTGTAGTATTCCCGCACTGTCATTATCTTATCTAGTTCCAGACCAAACAACGTCATGTTGTTTCCTGTCTTCGATTCCAGATGCGGTTCGTAATTGGAATTGAAAAGCGCATTGTCTAGGGGAGCCGCGAATTTGACCTGCCTTATACCCGCCATGGGCTGGAAGTCATTCCCTGGAGCGACTCTTTGCCAGTTGCCGCCAAAGAGGTCGTTTATGCCATCAGCCATCATGGAAAAATCAATCCCTATCTCGGCTGTGAATCTTTCGTCGATCCCTGACGGACCGAGAGAGGCAACCGTGGTGTACATTTGGAACCCAACGTTCCATTCTTTGTATTCAAGGCCGGATGTTGAGTCTGTTCCGGATCCGGTGGGCTTGTAGTTGGCTCCGTCTTTGCCGGGGAAGTCGAAATGGGCATAGAAACCTGTGAATTGGGGGATGGGCTCTGTGCAGGGGTAGTCAAGCGGGTTTGCAGTGCCGTTGATTATAGCGTCGGGGCCGATCAGGGCTGCTGCGACGTCCTTCCCG
The DNA here is from genome assembly GCA_964405775.1 of uncultured Lentisphaerales bacterium. Taxonomy (GTDB): domain Bacteria; phylum Verrucomicrobiota; class Kiritimatiellia; order RFP12; family UBA3636; genus JAAZFF01. The sequence continues at coordinate 10,421 of CAYOPG010000043.1, read as the reverse complement.
GATGAAATGTAATCGTCGTCCATGTAGTCGAGCAACGCTATGGTGGCAAGCTGTGCTCGGGTCAGTTCAGGCAGTTTGCCGCTGTTGTTTTTCCAGAAAGTGTATTCATCTCCTGATTCTTTAAAGACCTTTTTGAAAGCGTCGTGGATGAGTCTTATGTAGGCGGCTTTGTTGCCAGAAGCCGCAGGGTTCATCAGCGGTACTTTCATTGCGCCGTCTGGAGCGCATTCTTCGACAGACATCGAGTGTGTGCCGAAAAGGTCGCGCGTTACCACTTGATCCTTTGTGTATTTGTAGTACCTGTCCGAGGTTGGATTCGGGTCGGAGCCTAACATACGCATCATGTCCGTGTACGAGGTAAACACGTCGCCTGCAGTCCGCTCACGTAAATCGAAGAAATCCTTGCCCACTAAATATTGATTGGCAAAATCAGAGTTTTCCACGGAAATGGGGTTTATAGACTTCGGGATCATTCCCTCGCCAGGATTGCTTGGGTTCGCAGGATCATATGGGTAGAAGTGGTTCATGTCCAGCAGCCCGGTGGTGTTAAGCGCGACGAACGCGTACCTGCCTTTGACAACGTCTTCAACAGGTCTGCCGCTGGAAGTTGTGGCGCTTGCAGAGACGCCGGCTCTTATTGGCGCCCATCCTATTTTGGCGTTGTTAACCAGTGCCGCCTGTGCCGGTGAAATATGCTTGCGCATTTCCGAGTTCAGGATGCGTGCGTTCGCTGCGCGTGCCGCGCGGAAATCACCTGATGTGAGGTCGCTGCTCTTCTTGAGCATTGCTTCGGACTGGTAGAATGGGGCGTTTGTGTTTGACGTAAGGAAACCCGCAGGCCATGCCGGAACCGGCCAGTTGTTCTCCTGATCTTCGAAGGATCTGTCAATGGATTCCATTACTTGGGAAATCGCGGTCTGCAGAGTAAGCTTCGCCACAATTGAGTGACGCAGGTTTGTTGTGCCCTTGCGCTCCGTGCGCACGAAAACCGAGAACGCCACCGCCATCATCATCAGCACGGCAAGCATTCCCAGAACGACGACCAGCGCCGATCCTGATCTATTTTCGTTTTTCATAGTATAACCCCTCCTCGAATAAATCTTCGTCCACAAATGTCAGTTAGCTCTCCGCCAATCAAAAATCTGAGTAGTAATGCCTGTCAGTGTTCATGAAACGCACCACACCCTCATATACCTCGGTTTCCTCTGTCAGTGAAACCTGGTCGAGAGTGACGACGTACGGGTTCCCCCAAGGATCAAGGAAAAATTTGTCCCCGCCGGAAATGGCTTGAAACGAATCCGGGGAGATTTCCAGGTAAACGTAGCCGCCGCCTGTTCCTCCGCCAAGCAAGCCCGAACTCTCGAGGCCTTCTTCGGTTATCTGGACCTCTTTGCCGAGGAATCCCTCCGGCCACTTCCCGTTTGCGACCCAATATGATTTGAAAGCCATGGCGATCTGCTGGACTTCGGTGTTTGCTGTGGCTTGATATGCACGCTGTCTGGCATTATGCGCAGTAACGCCGATCATCCCGGCTAGAATGGAAATGATCGCCAGTACAGCCAGAAGCTCGAGCAATGTGAAACCTTTGTCGTTGTTGTTCTTCATTTTGGCTCCAAAGAAATCAGTTGGAAATAATATCGTCGTTTTTGGATTTTGCGACGTCGTTGTTCGGAACCCCGTTACGGCCGTACGAACGCACCTCGAGTCCGCTGAAGGATCCGCTACGCGTGAGTGTGCCGCGTATACTTACACCAGGTACTTTCCATCGTCTGTCTGTGTTGAAATCCGGTACTGCTTCTTTGATTGTTGTTGTGTAGTTTGCATCGCCAACTACGTCGAACACGAAGTCGGCCGAAAACATGGAGTCCGGATCTTCCTGATATACGATTGTCGACGGCCTCGGGCTGCCATCAGAAGACCATTTGATTTTGCCACTGTTGTCAATGGTGGGTTTTAGTCTCTGCTCAGTCCTTTTCATGGTGCCTCCGCCCCACGTGTAGTTTATTCTGCAAACCTCGCGGGAGGAGTTTTGGGGGTTGGTGGTGTCTTCCTCATCGGATCGCAGGGATTTTATGGATATGAACTCCACGGAGCGTGCAGTCACCTTCACGGGGTCAGTCCAGGTCTCCCCGTATACACGTCCGTCGACGGCTGTGGAAAGTTCGCGCTGTATCGTCCCGATCACGCCTCTGATGATGGATCCGCCCTCGGCGCTTGCGGTTCCAGACTCCCAAGACGACGACGCCTGACGGAAAACGGCTCCAATCATGGTCACAAGTACAAGGAAGATGGCCGTTGCCACCATTACCTCGATCAGTGAGAACCCGCTAAGCGGGATTTGTTGTTGTCTGGAAAACTGCTTCATGTTTTTGAACCTCCGTACCCGTCCCGCAAGACGCGCGGCTAAGGCCTTCTGTTGAAATAAAACTCGGCATGGTAAATAGCGTTCTCGTGGTAGATGGCAGGCGGCGGCTGGTCGCTAGACACGAGAGTTACTCCATAACGCACGGGAAAATTGTCATTCGTATTTTTAATCTTCACAATTCGGATCAGAAACTGCGGGGGCAGTATCATAGGGGAGCTCTCCGGCGAGGGTTTTGGCTCCTCTCTCCAGACGTATCGGATTGGACTATTGGCGCCGCTGGGGCCGTTGAATTTGTAAAAGAGTTGCTTGGTCGCCTCTGACATATTGGACGATTTAGCCGCCTGTATTGTCTTTAGATTGCGCTCGATGCCCGTGCCTTCCACTGCAGCTTGCCAAAAACGGTCTATGTTGTTCCACTCTGCTACGTTCTCAATCCGCTTAACATTCTCTGAAATCGTCTCGAAAAACGAATTCGCGAACATTGACTCTGACATGTCTGCCTTAGCCATTACGCCCTGACGAAGCCCCAGAGGGAAATAGGAAATAATGGACAGCAGGCCCCCCGCCGCTACCAGTATCGCCATATTCACCTCTATGAGGGAGAAGGCGGATTTACCATAAAATCTCTTTTTCATGATTAAAACATCCTTCCGGTCATTGATTGTCCTCTATTGTTATTTTGCCGCCGCTCCCGATCTTGACGACAACTTTCCTGCTGGGGTTGTTCACTTCCACGATGCCGATTGCAAGGGTGTTGCCATCTACCGACGGGACGCTGCCGTCGGGCTCGAAAAATGTAAAGTCACCTTCGCGGAAATTCCCGCTGGCGTCTAGTTGGTATAGGTCATCCGAGAATACGTATCCCTCCGGAAGTGCCTGCTCCATGAAAAGCGCAACTCCGTATTCACTGCCCGCGGCAAAGTGATCCGGCCTGTCGCTATTGCCGTCCATGCCTACTATCCCGAATATCCAGTATCCGGTCTCGTTGTCCATCCATGGGGGGTACAGCATCCTTGCCATCTCGCTGTCTTTGAAATCGAACACATAGAACGAGTTGTCGCTTTCCTTGTAAATGTCTGTTCCGTCAGAGCCTGTCAACGGAGAACTCCATGTCGTTCCGCCTAAATCAGAATCTCTGTCTCTGATCCAATACGCTTCTACGGAGGTGACATTACGAAGATACGGTGGGCGTGCATCGCCTGTTAGGGAACCCCATCCTGGTTTCTGAATGACCCCCATTTTGCGACACATGATGTACTTGTTCACACCGGTTATCCAAAGGTAGGTTCTCTGTCCGTCAACGCTTGCATGTTGTCGGCAAAGGGTAAGAGCATTGCGAAGCGCCCTGGGGCCGGCGTTCTTGGCTATCGCATCCATCATGCCATTGTAGCTTCCTACAACGACCAAGGACATCACCACGATAATGCCCATGACGGCGATCAGCTCAAGCAGGGTGAATCCGGTTCTTTGCTTTCCTGAGCGTCCGCATATTTTTTCGGACTTTCGCATTTTGTACATACAGACTCCCTTTCTACGTCACGGTTGAACGCTAACCTTGTTGTTGAGCAGGTCGAAAGTGACCTTGAAAGGCTGAAGCGCCTGTTCCGTGCCATCCGTGCCCTCTACTTTCACTTCAGCCCAATACACCAGTGGGCGATTGTCCGTGCGATGATTGATGCCTTCTATGCCTTCTACGACTTGTTTCAGGGTTGCGGCATCATACGCAGGGAACTTAGAGGCCGGTGAGGCGGTCGTCAGATGCTCGGCTGTCTCTATATAGTTTTTCTTGGATCCTCCATAATTAACATCCAGAAGCAGGTTGAAGACTTCGTCGTTGTTTTCCCTGAACGTCACGGTATAATTCAGTTTCTCCCCGCTTCTTGTTATTCCCGTCCCCTTTGGAAGAGGCCAGCTCCCCTGATCATGCCAATATTCAACAATCGCACTTTGCAGCGACTGAGCCTCCATGAGCGTTTTTTTGGACGAGGCCACCTTGAAAGTCTTCAATATCGCAGGTGCTAGAAGTCCCATCAGAATCGCCAGAACCCCCACCACCACGAGCATCTCCATCAATGTAAAACCACTTGTTCTGTCGCGGTTGAGCTTTAGATTTTTCATATCAGATTCCTTTCCTCTCTGTTGCTGGAGCGCTTGGTACTACCATGATGTCAGCACTCTCTTTTTTTCCTGATCGCCGTAAACCCATGCTACCACTCTCTCGCGCACGACCAGAGGTTTGCCTTCGGAATCGAGCGCCGCTGCCCCGAGGCTGTCAGGGATGGTGATGCGGGAGTCTCCGTCCATGTCAAGAATCACCCGCACTGTGGCGGCTTCCAGAATCGACTTGAGAGGCCCCGTCTTCACATCATCTTCTGCGGCATCGTTCAAGTGGCGTTGTGCCCACGGTGCCACGATCCCCCATTTTTGCTGTAAGGAACTGCGGGCGAAACGTGTATCTGCCGGCCATTTGTTTATGCTGCTCCATTCGTAATTTCTGTTGCCATGTTTTTTATTGTAAAGAGCCAAATCGTAGTCCTTTAGTTCGTGATCTTTCTGCCACCAGTTGAGAAGACCCGCCACCTGCGTGTTCATCGAGAACATCAAGTCGCCACCGATGTCTTTTGCATCGGATGCATAGCTGGATATGAGTTCCTTCGACGGGAATCTGCGGTTGTCGATCAGAAGAGAATTCCAAGCCGCCGTGGCCTGGTAGCACAAGTCCCGGCCACTGGCGTCCCACGCCCTTTCCCTTACCATGGTCAGGGTGGGGAAAAGCAATGCCATCAATATGCCGATGACGATAATTACAACTAGCATCTCGACGAGAGTGAACCCGCCTGAGGTGAATTTGCTGGTGTTTTTGTTCATAAGGTCACACGCCCTATTCCTGACCGGCGATGATGTCGTCCGTTGTGCCAGACTGCCCGTCCGGACCAACAGACCACACTTTAAAGAACTTGTACGGCGGGTACGACTGGTACCGCAACTCGCGTCCCCATGCGTCTTCGATGGTTATGTATTTGTTTGTGTACCTTTTTGTGCCGTATGAACGGTCTTGTAGCTGCGGTGCTCGTACGAGGCCGTAGCTCACAACGCGACCGTTTTCATCCAAGCTGGCTTCCAGATGCTGCACCATGCGGCGAGAGGCGGAGATGTCCCGCGGCAGGTCTCCAATGGCAACGTTGGCACCGCGGTGGTTGTAGTCTTTCCACTGGTTTATTGCCTGATTCTCTTTGTACGTCTCGAGGTTTTTATCCGGATCGTTCAAGTCATCCACGTTTTGCGTACCGAGAAAACCGGGTGGAGCGCTGGCGGTGGCATGGCCTATGTAGCGAGGAAATATGAAGGAAACAAGTCCAAATGTGTACATTCTCGCGTCTTCCCATATGTTTTTGTCAGCTGATGCGTTCCTTATTTGCTGAGCTGTAGCGGCATCCAGTATGGGCTTATCAGGTGTTGCTGGATCAGGAGACTGCAGAAACGCGTATTCGTAGCGGACAGGCTGCCCTATTTCCGGATAATCCGGGACTTGCGGATACGAACCGTATTCCGCGCTGTATTCCTCAATGGCGTTTGCCGTAGCCTCCACGATCTTCCTAGTCCGGGCGATCTCGTTTTTGTTGCTTACGATGCCTCCGATGTTGAATACCATGGCCGCCAGAATGACGATCACGACGATAACGACAAGTATCTCAAGCAACGTGAAAGCCCCTCTATTGTCTTTTCTCTTTGATCTTTTCATTTCTAGACTCCTTTCCAAAATCCTCTTTCAGTCCGCCCTTGTTAGTTGCCCGAGAGTCCTCCGATCATAGACATCATGGGCTGGAACATGGCGATTACTATCGTGCCGACAATGAGGGCGAGGAACACGATCAGAATCGGCTCGATGATGGACGTCATGCCTTCGACAGCGTTGTCCACCTCGTCGTCATAAGTGTCGGCTACACGGGCTAGCATGTCGGGTAGCGCACCTGTCTCCTCGCCCACGTCCACCATGCTTACCACCATTGGCGGGAAAACCTTCGCGCGCTCCATGGGCGGCGTCATGCTGTCGCCCTCCTTCACGCTCTCGTGGATATCCTGATACGCCTTGGCTATGACCGCGTTGCCCGAGGTGTCGCGCACTATGTCCAGTGCCTGCAGAACAGGAACTCCGGATTGCATCAACGTGCCAAGTGTTCGAGTAGTGCGCCCGACCGCAGATTTTAGCAACAGGTTTCCGGCTCCGGGGAGCTTGAGCTTTAGCTGGTCTATTGCCATCTTGCCGTTCTTGGTCTTGTATATAAGTCTGACCGCGATCACCAGCAGGATAATCCCAACAAGCAATATCGGTCCATCGTTGATGACAGCCTTGCTGAATCCCATCACAAAACGTGTCATACCGGGCATCTGCTTGTTGCCCATCAATTCCTTGAACACCTTTTCAAACTGCGGTATCACTTTGACCATCAGGAATGTAGTGATGCCGATGGCCACGATCATGACCACGACAGGGTAGGTCATCGCACTTTTTACCTTGTTCTTGATCTTTTCAGACTTTTCCAGGAATTCCGCAAGTCTGGTAAGCGCCTTCTCCAACTGGCCACCTGCCTCTCCGGCCTTCGTCATGTTGACATAAAGGTTGTCGAAATATCTGGGGTAACGTGCCAAAGCCTCTGAAAAATTGGAGCCAGACTCGACCGCGGCGCCAATGCCCGCCAAAACCTCTTTCATATCATCGTTTTTGGCCTGCTTCTGCAAAATACGAAGTCCGCGCACGAGGGGGAGACCAGACTCCACAAGAGTGGCAAGTTGGCGTGTCAATACCATCAGGTCCTTTTGCTTCACACGGCCGCGGAGGAACTTCGGCATGCGCAACTTGATGTCCATCGAAAGCCCCTTTTTCGCATTGCCCTGTGCCGCCGGGGTACTTGCCGGCGTCACCGACTGAGGAGAAAGGTTGTTTTGACGCAAAACGGCCATCGCTTGCGCACGATCTTTGGCGTCCACGGTGCCGCGCTGTTCTCTGCCGTCATTGTCTCTGGCAATATAGTTGAACCTCTGCATAGTTATATCTCTCCGGGTGGTTGTTCATTACCTAAAATGTTTGTACCGATTTACTGTGCCCTGCAGAAAACATGCCAAACTTCCGTGGGTACCAAAGCCTATCGCACGTCCTCAAACGAGTACACTCCTTCACGGTTAATGCCGCAAGTTTATCAGACAAACCGGCATATTACAATAAAGCTTTTTTAATAACTGCGATTAGGGCTATGCAAGCAGTGTCCGTTCTGAGCGTTCGCTCTCCAAGCCCCATCCGTATGAATCCATTGTCAGAGAACATGTCCAGTTCGTACGTGGACCAGCCGCCCTCTGGCCCCACGGCTACTATCAAGCCTTCGCCGGTAAGATGCTCGGATGGCCAGCAATCTCCGGGATGCGCTATGAACTTGCATCCTGTGCCGTACATCACGCCGATCTCGTCCTCCAGCAGTGGCTTGAGCCTACGCTCCACCCGTATTTCCGGCACGCGAGTGTCGCCAGCCTGCGCCAGTCCATCAACAACTAGCGGCATATAAACTTTTTCCCGCAATACCTGCGCTCCCCAATATTCCGGCTCGACTTTTTCCGCGTTGACTATGAATATCCGCCCGACCCCCATAGCTGCAAGCTGAGGCCAAAGGCGCTTCATGCATTTCGGTCTGGGCAAGGCGAGAAGTAAATCTACACGTGGCGGCGGGGGAGGTTCGCGGCCCTCACCCAGCTCCAAAACACAATGATGACCGTCAATCTCCGCTATTCTCGCCCCGTCGTGCAATGCGCCGCGCAAAACCCCCGCGCGTACGCGATCCCCGACGTCTGCTCTCAGCACTTCGCGGATATGCGCGAAACGCGCGTCGTCCAGATGAACCAAGCCGCCCGGACCAACCTCGCCCGCCGTTACAATAATGCGGTTCATCTCAACTGCGTGGCAGAGTGTACCAATCGGTGTCGAGCTTCCCTTCCAGGACTGTCTTCACCGGTCCGGTCAGCTTCATCTCGTGGCAGAGTCCGGACCCGTCCACGACGCCGTCCACTTTGAGCGTGTCTCCAGAACTCACCTGTAAAGTCACAGGTAGCAGAATGTCCAGCTTTTCCCTCATCGCGATGGCTGCCGCGACCGCGCCTGTGCCGCATGCTCCCGTTTCGCCCTCCACGCCACGCTCGTATGTGCGCATCATCGCGGCACCTTCGCCGATGTTAGTCTGCACGAAATCCACGTTAACGCCCTCCGGAGCGAATTCCGTAGCGAAACGGATCGCCTTGCCGTCCCTGGGCAGGTCCACTGATTTGACGTCTTCCACAAACACGACAGCATGAGGCACGCCCGTGTCTACCCTGAAGCAATCGGCCTTGCGGCCATCCGGCAGCTCTACCAACACGCTTTCACGGCGCCCTTTTGGCTCGGTTGTCTGCACGCGCACCATTCCGCACCCGTTGCGCGCTTCGAGCACATCAAGAGTTATTACGCCGGCATCCGTGCCGACACGTTGCCGTCGGCCAGCAATGTTTCGCTCGAATGTGTATAGGGCCACGCACCGCGACGCATTGCCGCACATTGAGGCGCGGCTCCCGTCGGGATTGAGGAAGATCATCCCGTAGTCGCACTCAGTGAACGTTGCAGCCAGACGCACGAGCAGCACTCCCTCGCACCCGACACCCGTCCCGCGCGCAGATATCGCGCGCACGAGTGAGCCATCGTTTTCGGGGAAGTTGTTCGATCTGTCGTCTATTATTAGAAAGTCGTTTCCAGCTCCGTGCATTTTGGTGAATTTTATTTTCATCGTCACTCCCTGATTATGTATTTCCTAAGCACTCTGCTCCCGATTGAGCAAATCACTTCGTATGGGTGCGTTCCCTTTAGATTAGCCCAGGTCTCCACCGAATTCGCACCTGCAGCCTCTCCTCCCACGCATATAACCTCGTCGCCGGCTTCCGCGTCGGGCACTTGATCCAGAGCCACGGTGGTGTAGTCCATGGAAACCCTGCCCAGCACCGGGCAAGCCCGACCGCGTATCAGCAGGCTCCCCCTGTTGGAAAGAGCCAGCGGCAAACCGTCGGCGTATCCTGCCGCTACTGTTCCGACTCGCATATCGCAGGGACATCTGAACGTGCGCCCGTATCCGATCGAGCTGCCCGCGGGAAGTATCCTCACCTGTGCCAGTCGGGCGCGCATGCTCAGCACCGGGCGTAAATGCAGGCGCCTGTTCCCCACGATGTCGAACGAACCATACAGGTTTATGCCGGTCCTCACGTGCGTGAAGGGCGCTCTGCACGCTTCTTCGAAGTTATTGATCGCATCGCTGTTAGCTATGTGCAGCCACGGGATGTGGATTCCTCGGGCTGCCAGTTCAGAAGCAAGTTTTCTGAACTCATCCATCTGCGCAGCGGTATCCCGGTCTCCGCCGATATATGCAGTGGGGAAATGGGAATACATCCCCTCAAGCTCGATTCCCGGCAACGCCGCAATCTGAGGGATCATCGCGGGCGCGTCCTGAAGACGTATGCCAACACGCCCCATTCCTGTGTCGACAGCCAGATGGCATTTGGCTGTAGTTCCAAGAGCAAGCGCGGCAGAGCTAATCTTCCGAGCCTCTTCCAGCCCCGCAACCGGGATGCGAACGCCAGCGGCCAATGACGGGTTCAATTCTTCCGGCAGTACTGTTCCGAGAATCAAGACGGGCAGACCGAACTCCAAAGCCTCAAGAGCCTCGTCAAGCTCAGCAGTCGCTATTGCAGCCGCTCCGGCTCCCGCAAGCGCCCTCGCCACTTCGCGCATGCCCAGTCCGTATGCGTTCGCCTTCAGAACCACAATTACGCCCAACGGCGACACGGCTTGCGCGATCCGGCTGAAATTATCGGCCAGAATGCCCAGGTCTATGTCAAGAACTACTCTGCTCTCCGGTTTCTCCATGTTACGTCCTCTTTTTCCCGAGATTATACTTCGTCGGGGGGCAGCGGTCAATCTTACACTACCCAAGAGGAGCCGATTGCGTTGTTCATGGTATGCCTGTATTCATTGGGTGAAATTCATACG